>DASTGK010000179.1:0-17815 GCA_035719085.1 Anaeromyxobacteraceae bacterium | reverse complement strand
GGTGAGCGTGGCGTGGAGCTCGCCGAGGGCGCGCCTCGCCTGCGGCTTCAGCCCCTCGATGGCCTCGCGCTCGCCGATGGCCTGGTAGAGCGAGAGGCCGCGCCCGGCGGCGTGGGCCCGCAGCCGCTCCACCGTCTTCTCGCCGATGCCGCGCGGCGGCCGGTTGACGATCCGCTCGAGGTCGAGATCGGAGGCCGGCGAGAGCGCCAGGCGCAGGTAGGCGGCCGCGTCCTTCACCTCCGCCCGGTCGTAGAAGGAGGTGCCGCGCACGATGACGTAGGGGACCCGGGCGGCCCGGAGCGCCGCCTCGAGCGGCCGGCTCTGGGCGTTGGTGCGGTAGAGCACGGCGATCTCGTCGCCGGGCGTGCCGCGCGCGCGCTCGACGGCGACGGCCCGCGCGATCTTGTCCGCCTCGTCGTGCTCGTCCTGGCCGACGAGGAGCGCGAGCGGGTCGCCCGGGCCGGCCTCGGTCCAGAGCCGCTTCTCGCGCCGCACCCGGGCGCGCGAGATGACGGCGTGGGCGGCGTCGAGGATGGTGCGCGTCGAGCGGTAGTTGCGCTCCAGCTTCACCACCCGGCAGCCGGGGAAGTCGTCGTCGAAGTGGAGGATGTTGCGCACGTCGGCGCCGCGCCAGCGGTAGATGGCCTGGTCGTCGTCGCCCACCACGCAGACGTTGCGGCGCGGCCCGGTGAGGAGCCTCATGAGCCGGTACTGGACCGGGTTGGTGTCCTGGAACTCGTCGACGAGCAGGTGGCGGAAGCGGCCGGCCCAGCGGGCGCGCAGCGCGTCGTCCTCGTCGAGCAGCCGCACCGGCAGGAGGAGCAGGTCGCCGAAGTCGACCGCCCCGGCGCGCCGCAGCGCCTGCTCGTACTTCGCGTAGAGGTCGCGGGCCAGCTGCCCCTCGAGGTCGTACTCGCCGAGCCGCACCGCCGACGGCGAGGTGGCCTCGTTCTTCCAGCGGTCGATGCGCCACAGCACGTCGCGCGCCGTGAGCGGCTCCCCCTCGTCGAGCTTCGCCTCGGCGAAGAGCCGCTTCATGAGCCGCAGCTGGTCGTCGGTGTCGTAGATGGCGAAGGAGGGGGGCAGCCCGGCCCGCGCCGCCTCGCGCCGGAGGAAGCGGGCGCCGAAGGCGTGGAAGGTCTGGACCCAGAGCTCGTGGGCGGCGAGGCCGAGCAGCGCCTCGAGCCGGTCCTTCATCTCGCCGGCCGCCTTGTTGGTGAAGGTGACGGCGAGGACGTTCCAGGGGAGCACCCCCTCCTCGCGCACCAGCCGCGCGATGCGCGAGACGATGACGCGGGTCTTGCCGGAGCCGGCGCCGGCGAGGACGAGGAGCGGCCCCTCGCCGTGGAGGACGGCCTCGCGCTGGGGGTCGTTCAGGTCCTGGATGAGCTCGGACATCGGGGAGGCGGAACATAGCCGGGCCTCCCCGCCCGCTCCAGGCCCCCTCGATCGGAGGGCCCTCGAAGCGCCGCGCCCCCGCCAGCAGCGATCGCTGGCGGGGGCGGGGTGGTGCCGGGCTTCCAGGTGGTCGGGCCAGGTGACCGGCGGGGCGGGACTCGGGGGCTAGAGGTGGCCGGCGGTGTGCGAGCCGTGATCGTCGACGACGGGGGTCGAGGCGGGGGCGGTCGAGACGGGCGCGGCGGCGGTCGGGTCGACGCCCTTGTCGTCCGGCGCGGCGGTCCCGGCGGCGGGGGCGGCGTCCTCGACGTGCGGCTTGCACACGCCGTCGTCGCACTCCATGCCGCTGCCGCAGGCCGGGTCGCAGGCCGCGCCGTGCTCCATCTCCACCTCGCCGAGGTGCTCCACCTCGACCTCGACCTCGCCGGCGCCGTCGTGCTTCTGGAGCTCGGTGCGGACCTCGCCCTCGGGGCCGTGCTCGACCTCGGCCAGCTTCACGTTCGGATCGTCGGTCTTGAAGCTGAGGGTGGCCGGCTTGTCGAGCTGCAGGCCGTGCGGCTCGAGCTCGATCTGGGCCATCTTTCCGGCCTGCGGCTCGGACTCGACGATCCGGATCTCGGTCTCGCTCTTGAGCGCGCCGGCGGGGACGCTGAGGGTGATTCCCGACGCGGTGCGGACGGAGCCGCCGGCGGTGCCGATGGAGCCCTGGCTGCGGGAGCTGCCGGAGCAGGCGGAAACGAGGGCGGCGAACGAGAGGGCGAAGGCGATGCGGTTGGTGGGGTTCATGACAGTACGGTCTCCTTGCTTCATGAGACACCGGCTCGGCCGGCGGAGTGCCACCGGCCGCCGCCGCCACGCCAGCGGGGGATCGGCCTCATCGGAGGCGTGGCCGATAACCCGCGCTCGCGGTCAAGACGGTTTGCGCCCAAGGAGATCGACCATGCACCGCCTCGCTCCGCTCGCCGCCGCCCTCCTCGCCGCCGCCGCCCTCGCCGCCTGCGGCGGCGATGATGGCGCCACCGGCCCGAACATGCGCCCCGGCTCCGACTGCCTCGGCTGCCACGGCTCCTTCGCCGCGGCCGGCACCGTCTTCCACGCCGACGGCACCGGCGCCGCCGGCGTCACCGTCCACGTGACCGTCGGCGGGACGCCGCGCACGCTCACCACCAACGCCGCCGGCAACTTCTACCTCGTGGGCAGCGGGGCGGTGACGGCGCCCAGCCTCACCTCCGGCGCGACGACGCTCACCATGGCCAGCACGCCCACCGGCCACTGCAACGGCTGCCACGGCGCCAGCGTCGCCAAGCTGACCGTCCCCTGACGCGCCTCCTCCCTCTCTCCCTCTCCCCCACCGGGGAGCGGGAGGAGAGGTTTGGGGTAGATTGGCGCCCGGATGGCGCCTCCAGTCCGCATCGTCCCGCTCGGCGGCCTCGGCGAGATCGGCATGAACTGCCTGGCCGTCGAGGCCGACGGCCGCATCGCCGTGGTCGACTGCGGCGTCCTCTTCCCCGACGAGAACGTCGGCGTCGACGTCATCGCCCCGGATCTCGGCTGGCTCCTGGAGCGGCGCGAGCAGGTGGGCGCCGTCTTCCTCACCCACGGCCACGAGGACCACGTCGGCGCGCTGCCGTTCCTGCTGCGCCACCTCGACGTGCCGGTCTACGGCACCCGCTTCACGCTCGCCATGGTGAAGGGGCGGCTCGCCGAGGCCGGCCTCGCCGCCGACCTGCGCGAGGTGGCGCCGGGCGACGTGCGCGAGGCGGGCGAGGCCTCGCCCATCGCCGCCGAGCTCATCGCGGTGACCCACTCCATCCCCGGCGCCTGCGCCCTGGCGCTGCGGACGCCGCAGGGGACGATCCTCCACAGCGGCGACTTCAAGATCGACGAGAGCCCGGTGGCCGGCCCGCCCATGGACCTCGCCCGGATCGAGGCGCTCGGGCGCGAGGGGGTGCGGCTCCTCCTCTCCGACTCGACCAACGCCGAGCGCGAGGGCAGCTCGCTCTCCGAGTCGGCGGTCGGGCCGGCGCTCGCCGACGCGCTGGCCGAGGCCGAGGGGCGCGTCTTCGTGGCCGCCTTCGCGTCCAACGTCCACCGCCTGCAGCAGGTGGTGAACGCCGCCGCCGGCTCGGGACGCCGGCTCGCCCTCCTCGGCCGCGGCATGCTGGAGAGCTTCGAGATCGCCCGCGCGCTCGGCGAGCTGGCCGAGCCGTACTGGATGCCGGTCGAGCCCGACGAGGCCCGCCGGCTGCCGCGGCGCGAGCTGGCGGTGCTCACCACCGGCACGCAGGGGGAGCCGCGCAGCGCCCTCTCGCGCCTGGCCCGCGGCGAGCACCCGGACCTCGCCATCGAGCCGGGCGACACGGTCCTCCTCTCCTCGCGCCAGATCCCGGGCAACGAGCTGGCGGTGGGGCGGCTCGTCGACGCCCTGTGCCGGCGCGGCGCCCTGGTCCGCTGGGAGGGCCACCCGCCGATCCACGCCACCGGCCACGCCCAGGAGGCTGAGCAGCGGCGGCTCATCGCGCTCGCCCGGCCGCGCCACTTCATGCCGGTGCACGGCGAGTACCGCCACCTGGCCCGCCACGCGGCCCACGCCGCCGCCGAGGGCGTGCCGCCGGAGCGCTGCCACCTCCTCACCGACGGCCAGGTGCTCGAGCTCGACGGCGAGGGGGCGCGGGTGCTGCCGGAGCGCGCGCCGACCGGGCGCGTCTACGCGGTGCGCGACGAGCTGGGCGCCAGCGACGTGCCGCACCTCGTGGTACAAGATCGCCGCCTGCTCGCGGAGGCCGGCCTCTGCATCGTGGTGCTGGCGGTGGCCCGGGCGACGGGCGAGGTGGTGCGCGGCCCGGACCTCTTCGGGATGGGCGTGGCCGGGCTGGAGGGGAGCGAGGCGGAGCTGCGCGGCGAGGCGCTCCGGGCGCTCGAGGGGCTCTCCCCGAGCGCGCGGGCCGACGCGGCCGAGGTGCAGGAGGCGCTCCGCACGGCCGTCCGCCGGTTCTTCCGGCGCACCACCGGGCGGCGCCCTGCGGTGCTGCCGGTGGTGCTGGAGCTGTAGACGCGCTGCACGGGGGAGGGAGGCGGACGATGCCGAGCTTCGACGCGGTGAGCGAGCTCAACATGATGGAGGTGGAGAACGCCTGGAACCAGGCCGTGAAGGAGATCGGCCAGCGGTTCGACTTCAAGGGCACCTCCACCTCGATCGAGCGGGACAAGGAGCTCAACTTCGTCGTCCGGGCCAACACCGACGGCCGGGCCGAGGCGGCGCTCGGCGTCCTCATGGAGAAGCTGGCCAAGCGCGGCGTGCCGCTCGAGGGGCTCGACCCGCAGGCGGTGGAGCCGGCCGCCGGCGGCCACGTGCGCCAGCTGGTGAAGCTGAAGAAGGGGCTGAAGACCGAGGACGCCAGGAAGATCGTCGCCGCGGTGAAGGCCACGGGGCTCAAGGTGCAGGCGGCCATCCAGGGCGAGGCGGTGCGCGTCACCGGGAAGAAGCGCGACGACCTGCAGGCCTGCATGCAGGCCATCCGCGCCGCCGCGCTCGGCATCCCCATCCTGTTCCAGAACTTCCGCGAGTAGGCCGTGGCCGCGCGCCTCGACTTCCCGAAGGGCTTCCTCTGGGGAACCTCCCAGGGGGCGCACCAGGTCGAGGGCGGCTGCGGGCGCAGCGACTGGTGGGTCTGGGAGCAGACGCCGGGCCACGTGGCCGGCGGCGACAGCTCGCGCGACGCGGCCCAGTGGTGGGAGCGGGCCGACGACGACTTCGTGGCGGCGTCGCGGCTCGGCCTCGGCGCCCTCCGCTTCTCGGTCGAGTGGAGCCGGGTCGAGCCGGCCGAGGGGCGCTTCGACGAGGCGGCGCTGGCCCGCTACGCCGCCTGGGCGGAGCGGCTGCGCGCGCTCGGCCTGGAGCCGGTGGTCTGCCTGCTCCACCAGACGCTGCCGCAGTGGCTCGCCGCGCGCGGCGGGCTGGAGCGGCCCGAGGCGGTGGAGCGGTTCGGCCGCTTCGCCGACCGCGTGGTCGACGCGCTCGGCGACCGGGTGCGCTGGTGGCTCACGGTCGACGACCCGGCCGGCCTGGTGGCGCGCGGCTGGCTCCTCGGGAGCGCGCCGCCGGGCAAGAAGCAGGACCTCGCCGGCGCCCTGCGCGCCGCCCGCCACCTGGTGCGGGCCCACGCCACCGCCTACCGGCTCATCCACCGCCGGCTGCCCGGCGCGCTCGTCTCGGCCGGCGTCCAGGTGACGCCCCCGGCGGCCGGCGCCGCCTCGCTCCTCGACCGGAGCGCCGCCTGGCTGCGCGACTGGCTCTCGAACCGCGTCTGGCTCGAGTCGACGCTCGACGGCCGGCTGCGGCCGCCGCTCGGCGCCTTCGAGCGGATCGCCGAGGCGGCGGGGACGCACGACGTCATCGCCCTGCAGGCCGACGGCGACGCCCTCGCCGAGGCGGCGCTCGGCCTCGCCCGCCACGGCCGCCCCATCCTCGTGGCCGCCCACCGGCCAGCCGGCGACGGCCTGGCCGCGCTCGTCCGGCCGCTCGCCGCGCTCCACCGGGCCATCCAGGCCGGCGCCGACGTGCGCGGCTACCTCTACGCCTCGCTCGTCGACGCCTTCGACTTCGCCGAGGGCTACCGGCGCCCCGCCGGCCTGCTCCGGCTCGACCGGGCGACGCAGGCCCGCACCGTCACCGAGCGCGCCGTCGCCTTCGGCGACCTGGCGCGGCGGAACGCGCTCGTCCTTCCGTGAGCTTCACGGCGCCGGCATGGGCGGCGGACCGGCGGGCGCGCGGCGCAGCGCCTCGCCCCAGTCGATCCGGCCGGTGAGCTGCATGATGGTGAAGAGGGTGAGGATGGCCCCCACCGTGATGGCGAGGCCGGTGAAGCCGGCCCAGAAGAAGGTCACCGAGAAGAGGACCAGGTAGACGAGCTGCGGCGCGCCCACCAGCCGCAGCGCGTCGCGCCAGCCGAGGAAGTGGCGCGCGTAGCTCACGGTCAGGCCGAGCGACACCGCCGAGGCGATGGCGAAGGAGGGCGCCAGCTCCAGGTGGTCGATGAGGTAGGCGAAGAGCAGGTGGAAGGCGAAGAACGCGGTCGCCAGCAGGAAGTAGTTCATCGGGTGGATGGAGCGGCGCCGCGCCGCCAGCAGCACCGCCGTCACGAAGAAGAAGAAGAGGAGCCCGACCGGCGCGAAGAGGGTGATGCGCGCCGCCAGCGGCCCCGGGTTGGCCCGCTGCGGCAGCAGGATGGCCACGTCCTTCGTCCCGACCAGCTGGTCGAAGCGCCACTCGCCGCGCCAGCCCCCGCCGGAGGCGGCGTGGGCGGAGGGCGAGAGCGAGCCCTCCGGGAAGTCGACGTCGGCGAAGTCGGTCTCGACGGCGATGCGGACGTCCTTGGCCCGCCCCGCCTCCGGCCCGAGCCCCTCCCCCTCCTGGCCGTAGCTCCAGCGCTCGGTGCCGCGGCTGCGGTAGGCGACCGTGAAGCCGGCCGACGCGCCCGGCTCGAGCGTGCGCCGGAAGCGCGCCTCGCCGCCGTCGAAGCGGACCTCGACCGGCCGGCCGTCCTCGCCGGTGACGGCGAAGGCCTCGTAGACCACGCCCCGCTGCTCGAGCGGGAAGGCCACCTCCACGGCGCGCGCCACGGCGTCCGGGTTCTTGAAGGCGTAGCGCCCCGAGAAGTCGACGCCGTAGGTGGCGAACCAGAGGAGCCCCTTGCGCCGGTGGGTGAGCGCGAGCCGCGCCGTCACCGCCGTCGACTCGAGCGGCAGGGCGTGGCGCACCGACTCCTCCTTCTGCTCCTCGACCACGTAGGGGCGGCCCTGCGGGTCGACCCGCTGCTCGCGCGCGGTGACGGCGCGCAGCTCCCGCCACTCGGCCTGCGGCGGCTTCTGCCGCAGCGGCGGTCCCCACAGCGCCTGGACCGAGCTGCCGAGCCCATCCCAGGAGGTGGAGGAGCGGGCGAGGAGCGTGCCGCCGAGGACCGCCCAGGCGAGGGCGCAGCCGAGCCAGATGACGCCGATGGCGAGGAGTCGTCGCATGCCGGGGGCGAGGAGCACGTCCCGTGCCGAAGGGCGGACCCCCGCCGCGCCACGCCTTTTCACCCACCGTGGCCGCCGCGCCACGCGCCGCCCGTGGGCGGGGCGACACGGATCAGCCGCCAGATGGGGGGTCGTTTGCGGCGGCCCACCCGCTTTGCTAGATCCCGCCGCGCATGTCCACCCGCGTCTACCTCCACACCCTCGGCTGCCCGAAGAACCGGGTCGACTCCGAGGTGATGCTCGGCACGCTCACCCAGGCCGGCTACCGGCTGGTGCGCGAGCCCTCGCAGGCCGAGATCATCGTCGTCAACACCTGCGGCTTCATCGAGAGCGCCAAGGTCGAGTCGGTCGACGCCATCGTCGAGCTGGCCGAGCAGAAGCGGGAGGGGCGCTGCAAGAAGCTGGTGGTGACCGGCTGCCTGGTGCAGCGCCACGCCGAGGAGCTGTCGAAGGAGCTGCCCGAGGTGGACCACTTCCTCGGCACCGGGGCCTACCAGGACATCGCCCGGGTGGTGGCCGACGCCCAGGCGGCGCGGCTCGTGGTGCCGGACCCCGACTTCGTCCACTCGGCGGCGAGCCCGCGCATCAACTCGCTGCCGAAGCAGACCGCCTACCTCAAGATCGCCGAGGGCTGCGACAACGCCTGCGCCTTCTGCATCATCCCGCAGCTGCGCGGCCCGCAGCGCTCGCGCTCCGTCGAGGACCTCGTGGCCGAGGCGGAGCTGCTCGCCAGCCAGGGGACGGTGGAGCTCTCGCTCGTGGCGCAGGACCTCACCGCCTACGGCCAGGACCTGCCGGGCAAGACGCGGCTCGTCCACCTGCTCCCCGAGCTCTGCAAGGTCGAGGGGATCCGCTGGATCCGGCTCCACTACGCCTACCCGCGCGACTTCCCGGTCTCGCTCATGGAGGTGATCGCCCGGGAGCCGAAGATCGTGAAGTACCTCGACATGCCGCTGCAGCACTCGTCCGACCGGCTGCTCCGCGCCATGAAGCGCGGCCGCGACTCGGCCTTCCTGCGCGAACTCCTGAAGCGCCTCCGCGCCGAGATCCCGGGGCTGGCGCTCCGCACCTCGCTCATCGTCGGCCTGCCGGGCGAGACCGAGGCCGACTTCGAGGACCTGCTCCGCTTCGTCGAGGAGGAGCGCTTCGAGCGGCTCGGCGTCTTCGAGTACTCGGCCGAGGAGGGGACGCCGGCCGCCACCATGGACGCCCAGGTGCCGGCCGCGCTCAAGAGGGAGCGGTTCGAGCGGGTGATGGAGCTGCAGCGCGACATCTCCCACGACCACCAGCAGGCCATGATCGGCCGCACCGTCGAGGTGCTGGTGGAGGGGCGGGCCGAGGAGACCGAGCACCTGCTCGCCGGGCGCCACGCCCAGCAGGCGCCGGAGATCGACGGCCTCACCTACGTGAACGACGGCGTCGCCTACCCCGGCGAGATCGTGACGCTCGAGATCACCGACGCCGCCGACTACGACCTGGTCGGCCGCGTGGTCGGCCGCGACGAGGCCCGCCCGCGGGAGGGGCTGCCGGCCCCGAAGCAGCCGCCGCCTTCCCGCCGACGCGGCGGGCTCAACGTGCTGCATTAAAGAGGCCCCTCCACGGGCGCCACCCGCGCCCCGGCTCCTGGCGTACACTGCGCGGCCGATGCGCCAGCGCCTCGCCATGGCGGCCGCCCTCGCGACCGGCCTCGCCCTCCTCGTCGCCGCCCTGCTCTTCGCGGCCGCCCGGAGGACCTGACCGTGCCCAACCTCCGCGACCTGACGCGCGCCGGCCTCTGGATCGGGCTCTACGTCCTGCTCGCCCTCTGGCCGCTCCTCCTCCTGCTCGCCGCGCCGGCGCCCTGGGGCGGCGGCTTCAGCGAGGAGCTGGCGTCGGCGCTCGGCTTCCTGGCGCTCTCGGTGCTGGCGATGCAGCTCCTGCTCACCGCCCGCTTCCAGTGGCTGGCGCCCCCCTTCGGCACCGACCTCGTCTACGCCTTCCACCGCTGGGTGACCGGCGTGGCGCTCGCCTTCGCGCTCGTCCACCCGGTCCTGCTCTTCGGCTCGGCGCTGCCGGACGCCCTCCGCTTCCTCTGGCCCTGGTCGGCGCCGTGGGAGGTGGCGCTGGGCGTCTGGTCCACCTACGCGCTCCTCGCCCTGGCCCTCACCTCCTTCCTGCGCAAGCGGCTCCGGCTCCCCTACGAGCTCTGGCGCCGGCTCCACGGCCCGCTCGCCGCCGCGGCCATCGTCATCGGCCTGTGGCACGCGGTGCTGGCGGGGCGCCTCCTCTCCCGCCCGGTGGTCCGCTGGCTCTGGCTCGCCTGGACGCTCGGCTGGGTGGGGCTGCTGCTCCACGTCCGGCTGGTGAAGCCGCTCTGGCTGCGCCGCCGCCCCTGGAAGGTGGTGGAGGTGCGGCCCGAGCGGAACCGGACGGTCACCCTCGCCCTCGAGCCGGACGGCCACGCCGGCTTCCGCTTCCGCTCCGGCCAGTTCGTCTGGCTCACGCTCGGCGACTCGCCCTTCGCCGCCGCCGAGCACCCCTTCTCCATCTCCTCCTCCTCGCAGGCGGCGCCGCGCGTCGAGCTCTCGGTGAAGGCCATCGGCGACTTCAGCCGCCGGCTGCAGGAGACGCAGGTCGGCGCCGCCGCCTTCCTCGACGGCCCCTACGGCTCGATGTCGATCGACTCGTTCCCCGACGTCGACGGCTACGTCTTCATCGCCGGCGGCATCGGCGTCGCCCCCTGCCTCTCCATGATCCGGACGCTGGCCGACCGCGGCGACCGGCGCCCCCACCTGCTCGTCTACGGCACCGCCGACTGGGAGCGGACCACCTTCCGCGACGAGCTGGCGGCGCTGCAGCGGCGGCTCGACCTGAAGGTGGTCCACGTGCTCGAGGCGCCGCCCGAGGCCTGGCCCGGCGAGCGCGGCCTCGTCACCGAGGCGCTGCTCGACCGCTGGCTGCCGCGCGGCGGCCGGCACGGCCACTTCGTCTGCGGCCCGGCGCCCATGATGGACGCGGTGGAGGCGGCGCTGGCCCGGCTCGGCGTGCCGCTCGCCGACCTCCACGCCGAGCGGTTCGATCTGGTATAGGGGGCCGCCATGAAGAGCACGTTCCAGGTCGGCCTGGTGCAGATGGCGATGTCGAAGGACCCGGCCGCCAACACCGAGAAGGCGGTGGCCCTGGTGGCCGACGCCGCCCGGCGCGGCGCCGAGGTGATCTGCCTGCCGGAGATGTACCGGACGCCCTACTTCTGCCAGTCGGAGACGCACGCCTCCTTCGACCTGGCCGAGCCGGCCGACGGCCCCTCGGCCCAGGCGCTCGCCGCGGTGGCCAAGGCCCACGGCGTGGCCGTGGTGGTCCCCATCTTCGAGAAGCGGGCGCCGGGCCTGTACCACAACAGCGCCGTCATCCTCGACGCCGACGGCTCGGTGGCCGGCCTCTACCGGAAGATGCACATCCCGGACGACCCGGCCTTCTACGAGAAGTTCTACTTCACGCCGGGCGACCTGGGCTTCAAGGCGGTCGACACCCGCCACGGCCGCATCGGCGCGCTCATCTGCTGGGACCAGTGGTACCCGGAGGCGGCGCGGCTCACCGCGCTCGCCGGCGCCTCGCTCCTCTGCTACCCGACCGCCATCGGCTGGCACCCGGCCGAGAAGGCCGAGTTCGGCGCGGCGCAGCGCGACGCCTGGCAGACCATGCAGCGGAGCCACGCCATCGCCAACGGCTGCTACGTGGCGGCGGTGAACCGCGTGGGCCACGAGAAGGAGAAGCCGGAGGACGCCGGCCTGGAGTTCTGGGGCACGAGCTTCCTCGTCGATCCCTACGGCGTGGTGCTGGCCGAGGCCTCCACCGACCGCGAGGAGACGCTGGTGGTGCCGGTCGACCTCTCCAAGGTCGAGGAGATGCGCCGCCACTGGCCCTTCCTGCGCGACCGGCGCGTCGACGCCTACGGCGACCTCGTCAAGCGGTTCCGCGATTGATCGCCATGGCGACCAGCTCGCCCGCCGCCCAGGGCTTCGCCATGCCGGCGGAGTGGGCCCGCCACGACGCCACCTGGCTCGCCTGGCCGCACAACGTCCGCGACTGGCCGGGCAAGTTCGCCCCCATCCCGTGGGTCTTCGCCGAGATCGTCCGCCACGTGTCGCGCGGGGAGACGGTGCGGCTCCTCGTGGAGGACGCCGCCCACGAGGCGAAGGTGAAGGCGCTCCTCGGCCGCGCCGGCGTACCGCTCGAGCCCATCGACTTCCGCCGCTTCGCCACCGACCGGATCTGGGCCCGCGACGCCGGGCCGATCTGGGTGGTGCGCGGCGGCGACAAGCCGGCCAAGGCGATCGCCCGCTTCCGCTTCAACGCCTGGGCCAAGTACCCGGACTGGAAGAAGGACGTGCGCATCCCGGAGCGGGCCGCCAAGGCGCTGCGGGTGCCGCTCCTGCCGGCGGTGCTCGGCCAGCGCGAGGTGGTGCTGGAGGGCGGGGCCATCGACGTGAACGGACGCGGCACCATCCTCACCACCGAGGAGTGCCTGCTCGACCCGGCGGTGCAGGTGCGCAACCCGGGCTTCGGCCGCGAGGAGTACGAGGCGGTCTTCCGCGACGTGCTCGGCGCCCGCCACGCCATCTGGCTCGGCCGGGGGATCGCCGGCGACGACACCCACGGCCACGTCGACGACCTGGCGCGCTTCGTCGATCCGCGCACCATCGTGCTGTGCCGCGAGGAGGACCCGCGCGACCCGAACCACGCCCTGCTCGAGGAGAACCGCGAGCGGCTGGAGGGGGCGCGGCTCGAGGACGGCTCGCGCCCCGAGGTGGCCTACCTGCCCATGCCGGCGCCGGTGGTCTTCGACGGCCAGCGGCTGCCGGCGAGCTACGCCAACTTCTACGTCTGCAACGCCGCCGTGCTGGTGCCGACCTTCAACGACCCGAAGGACCGGGTGGCGCTCGGCCTGCTCGGCGAGCTCTTCCGCGACCGGCCGGTGGTCGGCATCCACGCCCTCGACCTGGTCTGGGGGCTCGGCACGCTCCACTGCCTGTCGCAGCAGGAGCCGGTGGCGCCGGACCGCGTCCACACGGTCGCCGCGGCCGGGTGAGCGGGCGCGAGGCTACCTCCTCCGCCCGCCTCCGAAGATCGACCCCAGGATCCCCCGCATGATCTCGCGCCCCAGCTGCGTCCCGGCGGCGCGCGCGGCCCGCTTGGCCACGTCGGCCACCACCGCCCCCACCACCTCGCCGGTGGAGGGCTGGGCCGGCGCGGCGCGGCCGCGGGTGGGCGGTGGCACGGCCTGCGCCTCCGCGGCCCGCTGCGTCAGCTTCTCGTAGGCCGACTCGCGGTCGATCGCCTGGTCGTACTTGCCGCGCAGCGGCGACGAGACCATCACCTGCTTCCGCTCGTCGGGGGTGAGCGGCGCCAGGCGCGAGCGGGGCGGCGCCACGAAGGCCCGCTCCACCGGCTGCGGCGTCCCCTTCTCGTCGAGGCAGGAGACGAGCGCCTCGCCCACGCCGAGCTCGGTGATGGCGGTGGCGACGTCGAGCCCCGGATTGGCGCGGAAGGTCTCGGCGGCCGACTTGACCGCCTTCTGGTCGCGCGGCGTGAAGGCGCGCAGCGCGTGCTGCACCCGGTTGCCGAGCTGGCCGAGCACCACGTCCGGGATGTCGAGCGGGTTCTGCGTCACGAAGTAGACGCCCACGCCCTTGGAGCGGACCAGCCGCACCACCTGCTCGATCCTCTGCAGCAGCTCCGGCGGCGCGTCGGCGAAGAGCAGGTGGGCCTCGTCGAAGAAGAAGACGAGGCGCGGCTTCTCGGGATCGCCCACCTCGGGCAGCTGCTCGAAGAGCTCGGAGAGGAGCCAGAGGAGGAGCGCGGCGTAGAGCTGCGGCGCGCGCAGCAGCTTGTCGGCGGCCAGCACCGTCACCTGGCCGCGGCCGGAGAGGTCGGTGCGCAGCAGGTCGCCGAGGTCGAGCGCCGGCTCGCCGAAGAGCTGGTCGCCCCCCTGCGCCTCGAGGGCGAGGAGCTGCCGCTGGATGGCGCCCACCGTGGTCGGCGCCACGTTGCCGTACTTCACCCGGACGGCGTCGGCCTCGTCGGCCACGTGCTGCAGGATGGCCCGCAGATCCTTGAGATCGAGGAGCAGGAGCCCGCCCTCGTCGGCCACGCGGAAGGCCACCTGCAGCACGCCCTCCTGCGTGTCGTTGAGCCCGAGGATGCGCGAGAGGAGGAGCGGTCCCATCTCCGAGACGGTGGCGCGGAGCGGGTGGCCCTGCTCGCCGTAGACGTCGAGGAAGGCGACCGGCGCCGCCTCCGGCTGGAGCTGGAGGCCGAGCTGCTTGGCCCGCTCCAGGATCTTGGGGCTGTCGCCGCCCGGCCGGGCCAGGCCGGAGAGATCGCCCTTCACGTCGGCCAGGAAGACCGGCACGCCGATGCGGCTGAACCCCTCGGCCAGCACCCGCAGCGTCACCGTCTTGCCGGTGCCGGTGGCGCCGGCCACCAGGCCGTGCCGGTTGGCGAGCTGCGGGAGGAGCCGGAGCTCCTTCGAGTCGTGCTTGGCGACGAGGATGGGCTCGGTGGGCATCCCGCCCTTCTACCGCCGCGGCCGGGGCGCGGCTACTTGCCAGGGGGCCCGATGCGCCGCGCGTCCTTCGGCACGGCGACGTGGAAGTCGGCGTCGGCCAGGCCGGCGTTGCGCTTCGTCTGCTCGAAGACGAGCCGGTTCTCGTTGCCGGCGCCGTCGAGCACCGCGGTGCCGAGCACCTCGCCCTCCGGGCCGACGGTGAGCGTGATCCGCTGGACGCGCGGGTCGTCGGCCTTGGGCGTGAGGACCAGCGCCCCCCCCTCGCCGAGCGCCAGGTGGAACTCGCGCGCCAGGTCGCCCTGGCCGAGCAGGAAGGTGACGGCCGCGCTCATGGCGGTGGCGTCGAAGCGCTCGTCGACGTAGGCCTGCCTCTCCTCCGGCTCCCACTGCACCAGCCGCGAGCCGGTGACGGCGATCGTCTTCTTCGACGGCGTGGCGTAGTCCCAGCGCATCAGGCCCGGCTTCTTCACCTTGAGCGTGCCGGTGGAGACGAGCTTCCGGCCGAGGCCGGCGTAGACGTAGGTCTGCGTGAAGCGCGCCTCGAGGTCGCGGGTCCTCTCGTAGAGCGCCTGCACCTTGCGGGCGAGGTCGGCGGCCGGGCCGGCGGGCGCGGTGGTGGACGCGGGGGCGGCGGCGGGGCTGGCGAGGAGCACGGCGGCGAGGGCGGCTGCGAGCATGGCGCCTCCGTTAGCAGGGACGGCCGGCGGGCGCAAAGATTCAGGGGCGCGACCCGGGTCTAACCCCCCGTCGCGACACGGGCTCGGGCGGGCGCGCACCTTGACCTTCCCCGCCTCCCGGGCGATCCTGCCGGCCCTCATGCACCGGCTCGCCGTCCCCTTCGTCGCGCTCTGCGCCGCCGCGCTCGCCGCCTGCGGCAACCCCTGCCAGGATCTCGGCGACCGCCTCTGCAGCTGCGTCGGCAGCGGCACCGCCAAGGACACCTGCAAGCAGCAGATCAAGAACCAGATCTCGGCGGCCGGCCTCTCCGGTGAGGCCAAGGCGCTCTGCGCCGCGCGGCTCGACACCTGCCACGAGCCGGCCCAGCCGGCCAACGTGCAGTTCTGCGAGTGGATCAACACCACCTGCGGCAAGGCCTCCTGCGGCCTCTCGACCGACGACCCCGCCCTCGTCTGCACCACGACCGCGCCGGCCGCCTCCTTCCAGCCAGCGCCGTGACCTTCCGCGACGCCATCGCCCGCCGCGTCCTCGTCTTCGACGGGGCGATGGGCACGCAGATCCAGGGTGAGCGGCTCTCGGTCTCCGACTTCGGCGGCAAGGAGGGGGCGAACGACCTCCTCACGCTGACGCGCCCCGACCTCGTCGAGGCGATCCACGCGCGCTACTTCGCCGTGGGCTGCGACGTGGTCGAGACCAACACCTTCGGCTCGTCGCGCCTCAAGCTCGACGAGTACGGCGTCGGCCACCGCACCTACGAGGTCAACTTCCGCGCCGCCATCCTGGCGCGCCGCGCCGCCGACCGGTACTCGACGCCCGACCAGCCCCGCTTCGTGGCCGGCTCCATGGGCCCGACCGGCATGCTGCCGTCGTCCTCCGATCCGGCGCTCGGCAACATCACCTCCGACGCGCTGGAGCGGATCTTCTTCGAGCAGGCCCGCGGGCTCATCGAGGGGGGCGTCGACGCCCTCATCATCGAGACGCAGCAGGACATGCTGGAGCTGCGGGCCGCGGTGCTGGCGGCCGACGCCTGCCGGCGCGAGTGCCTCAAGGACGTCTTCATCATCGCCCAGCCGACGCTCATCGACCAGAACGGGCGCATGCTGCTCGGCACCGACGTGGGGGCAGCGCTCGCCACGCTGGAGCGGCTGCCGGTCGACGCCGTCGGCCTCAACTGCTCCACCGGCCCGGCCGAGATGCGCGCCTCGGTGCGCGCGCTCGCCGAGCGCTGCAGCCACTACGTCTCGGTCCTGCCGAACGCCGGCATGCCGGAGAACGTCGACGGCCGGGCGGTCTACAAGCTCTCGCCCGACGACCTCGCCGAGGCGCTCGGCCAGTTCGTCGAGGAGTACGGCGTCGACCTCGTGGGCGGCTGCTGCGGCACCACGCCGGCCCACATGAAGAAGGTGGTGGAGCGGATCCGCCGGGTCACCGCCCCGCGCCGCGTCCGCCCGGCCCCGGGCAGCGAGCTCTCCTCGGCCATGAAGGCCGTGCCCATGACGCTCGAGCCGCGGCCGCTCCTCGTCGGCGAGCGGCTCAACTCGCAGGGCTCGAAGAAGGTGAAGGAGCTGCTCCTCGCCGACGACTACCCCGGGCTCCTGCAGATCGCCCGCGGCCAGGTCGAGGCGGGCGCCCACGTGCTCGACGTCTGCGTGGCCCTGAACGAGCGCGACGACGAGGCGGCCCAGCTCCGCACGCTCTCGAAGCTCCTGGCCCAGTCGGTCGACGCGCCGCTCATGATCGACTCGACCGAGGCCGACGTCATCGAGTCGGCGCTCAAGACCTACCCGGGCCGCGTCATCGTCAACTCGGTCAACCTGGAGAAGAGCGGCGAGCGGGTGAAGCGGGTCCTGCCGCTGGTGAAGCGGTTCGGCGCCGCGGTGGTCTGCATGACCATCGACGAGAAGGGCATGGCGCAGACCGCCGAGCGCAAGGCCGAGGTGGCCCGGCGGCTCGTGGCGGTGGCGAAGGACTACGGCCTCGCGCCCGACTGCCTGGTCTTCGACGCCCTCACCTTCACGCTCGCCACCGGCGGCGAGGAGTACCGCAAGAGCGCCGTCGAGACGCTGGAGGGGATCCGGCGCATCAAGGCCGAGACGCCCGGCGTCCTCACCACGCTCGGCGTCTCCAACGTCAGCTTCGGCCTCGCCAAGTCGGCGCGCGAGGTGATCAACTCGGTCTTCCTGTACCACGCCGTCCAGGCCGGCCTGGACCTCGCCATCGTCAACCCGAAGGACCTGCGCCCCTACCCGGCCATCCCGGAGGCGGAGCGCGCGCTGGCCGAGGACCTGATCTTCGACCGGCGCCCCGACGCGCTGGCGCGGCTGGTGGCCCACTTCGGCGAGAAGGGGGCGGAGAAGGCCCCGGCGCCGGTGGAGGACCTCCTCGCCGGCAAGAGCGCCGAGGAGCGGATCCACCTGCAGATCCTCCACCGCCGCCCGGAGGGGATCGAGGCGCTCCTCGACGAGGCGCTGACGCGCCGGCCGGCGGTCGAGGTGCTGAACGGCGTGCTCCTGCCGGCCATGAAGGACGTGGGCGACCGCTTCGGCGCGGGCGAGCTCATCCTGCCCTTCGTGCTCCAGTCGGCCGAGGTGATGAAGAAGGCGGTGGCCCACCTCGAGCAGTTCCTCGAGAAGAAGGCCGGCGCCACCAAGGGCACCGTGGTGCTCGCCACCGTCTACGGCGACGTCCACGACATCGGCAAGAACCTGGTCAAGACCATCCTCGCCAACAACGGCTTCACGGTGCACGACCTCGGCAAGCAGGTGCCGGTGGCCACGGTCATCGAGAAGGCGGTCGAGACCGGCGCCGACGCCATCGGCCTCTCGGCCCTGCTCGTCTCCACCTCGAAGCAGATGCCCTTCTGCGTCGAGGAGCTGCACCGGCGCAACCTCGCCTTCCCGGTGATCGTCGGCGGCGCCGCCATCAACCGGCGCTTCGGCCAGAAGACCAACTTCGTGCAGGACGGCACGCCCTACGCCGGGGGCGTCTTCTACGCCAAGGACGCCTTCGAGGGGCTGGAGCTGGTGGAGCAGCTCGTCGACCCGGCGAAGCGCGACGCGCTCAGGCACGCCACGCTGGAGCGGGCCATCGCCGCCCGGAGCGCGCCCGCCGTCGAGCCGCCGCCCCCGCCGCCGCCCGGGGCCCGCTCCGCCATCCCCGCGGCCGCGCGCGTCC
>DASTGK010000178.1:0-10662 GCA_035719085.1 Anaeromyxobacteraceae bacterium | reverse complement strand
CCCGCCGCGAGCGCCTCGGCGACGGCCGCCTCCACGCCGCGGACCGACGGCGCCAGCCGCTCGAAGCGCGCCCGCTGCGCCGGGTCGGCGGCCACGAGCTGCCCGAGCCGGTCGAGCCGCGGCTCGAGGCGGGCGAGCTCCCTCGCCGTCACCTCCCGCTCCCAGGCCTCGCCGGGCCCGAGCGAGGCGTGGAGCGTGGACGCGGCGACGCGCAGCGCCGACCCGAGCTCCTCGGCCGCGAGCAGGACCGCCGAGCTGTGGGCCACGCGCCGCGCCTCCTCGTCGCGCGACGCCTCGAGCCAGAAGGTCACCGCCGTCGTCGCGACGAGGCAGAGGACCGCCGCCGCGAAGCCGGCGGCGATCGACCGAGGGAGCCCGAGGAGCCGCTCCGATCCCCCATCGGAGCGGGCCGTGGCCGGCGCGGGTTCGATGGCTCGGAGCTTACGCCTCCCCCTCGCGGGACGGCTCGCGACCCCTTGCCGCAGCAGCCGGATCGACCAGGAGCACCACCCCTTCGACGTGGTGCGTCTGAGGGAAGAGGTCGATGGCCTGGACCGCCTCGACGCGGAAGCCGGCCTCGACGCAGCCGCGCAGGTCGCGGGCCAGCGTGGCCGGATCGCAGGAGACGTAGACGGCGCGCCGGACGCCGAGGGCGCGCAGCGCCGGGCCGATGCCCCTCGCCCCCTCGCGCGGCGGATCGAGCAGCACCGCGCCGAAGCGCCGGGCCGCGGGGCCGGCCTCGCGGGCGAAGGCGAGCGCCAGCTTCAGCGCGTCGCCGGCGAAGAAGCGGACGTTGCCGCCGGCGAGATCGGCGCGCGCCAGGTCGAGCGCCGGCCCTTGCTGCTCCACCGCCGCGACGCCCTTCGCGCGCGCGGCCAGCGGCCCGGTGAAGTTGCCGGCGCCGCAGAAGAGCTCCAGCACCTCCTCGCCGTCGGGGGCGAGCAGGTCGAGGGCGGCGCGGACGAGGAGCGCGTTGGCCGGCCGGTTGGCCTGCTGGAAGACGTCCGGGCGCGAGCGGCAGCGGCCGCCCGACGGATCGCCCGGGAGCCGCTCGTGGCGCAGCACCGGGTCGCCGACGAGGAGGGGCGCGCCCCCCTCGGCCTGGAGCACCAGGCCGCCGAGCGAGGGGACCGCCGCGAGGAGCGCCTCGGCCCGGCCCCGCTCGCGCGGCCCGGCCGCCGGCAGCCGCAGGAAGGCGGCGCCCCGCCCCTCCAGCGCCGACCACTCGATGGCCACCTCGCGCGGGGCCAGGCCCGCGGCGACGATGGCGGGGCCGAGCGCGGCGCGCAGCGCCTCGAGCCCGGGGACGAGCAGGTGGCAGCGCTCCACCGGGACGGGCTCGTGGGAGCGGCGCCGGAAGAAGACGAGCCGCCCCGCGCCGCGGTCGAGGTGCAGCTTGGCGCGGGAGCGGTAGCGGAGCGCCTCCGGCGAGGCGAGCGGCGGGCGCCAGGTCGCGTCGTCGAGCTCGATCCGGCCGATGCGCCGCAGCGCCTCGCGCAGCGTGCGGGCCTTGGCCTCGAGCTGGACGGCCCCGGCGGCGTGGAGCCACTCGCACCCGCCGCAGCGGTCGCCCGCCGGGCCGAAGTGCGTGCACGGAGGGGCGACGCGCGCCGGGCCGGCCTCGAGGAGCTCCACCAGCTCGCCGTGGGCCGCCCCCTCGCCCGCCGGGACCTCGGCCACCACCCGGTCGCCCGGCGCGGTGAAGGGGACGAAGACGGCGCGGCCGCGGGACTGGCCCACCCCCTCGCCGCCCGGGGCGAGGTCGTCGATGCGCAGCTCCTCCCGCACGTCCGCTCCGCGCCTCAGCGCTCCTCGAGGTCGCGCCGCAGCTTCTGCACGAACCGCTCGAGCTCCTCGCGGCGGGCCGGCTCGACGTCCACGAACTCGATGGCCATGCCCGGCACCATGTTCTGGTGGTTGTCGAAGGCGGTGACGCGGGTGACGCGCCCCTCGAGGTGCGAGGGGAAGGGCTCGCCGGGCAGCTGGATGAGGATCTTGACGGCGGTGCCGACGTCGAGCGGCTTGCGCGTGTTGATGAAGAGGCCGCCCTGGCTGATGTTGGTGGCCCAGTCGGTGAGGAAGCTGCCGACCGAGCGGTAGGCGACGGGGATCTCGTGGTAGAGCCGCGCCGCCCGGCGCTCGTTTTTGTCGCGCGTCACCATCGATTGGAGCCGAATCTAGCAGGGGCCTCCGGCACCGCCAAGCGGGCCGGCGGCGCCGAGCAGGAGCCGCACCTCGACGCCCCGCCAGCGGTGCAGGTGGCCGGCGGCGCTCCCCTCGCGCACCGCGATCTCGACCCGGCCGCCGCTGCCGACCAGCGCCAGGAGCTCGCCCGGCTCCCCGTCGCCGAAGGTGCGGACCCAGCGGGCCGGCCGGCCGTCGCAGAGGACGGCGCGCACCTCGGCGCCGGCCAGGTCGCACTCGCGGATGGAGGTGATCAGGTTGCCGAAGGGGTCGGCCGCGAGGGTGGCGCCGCGGAGCTGGCCCGGCGTCCGCTCGGCGCTGGGCCAGTCGAGCCGGACCGGGTCGGACACCGGCGGCCCGAGCCGCGCGGGGTCGAGCCCGCCGGCCAGCGCCGCCACCACCGGCGCGAAGAGGTCGCGGCCGTGGAAGGTGGGGCGGGCCGGCTGCGGCACCACCGCCGGATCGGCCAGGGCGAAGACGCGGGAGCCGGGGACGAGGAACGTCGTGAAGAGGCCGTTGTCCGGCCCCACCAGCCGCCGGCCGCGGTGGTCGACGACGCAGATGGCGCGCCGCGCGGTGCCGACGCCCGGGTCGATGACGCCGAGGTGGATCGTCTCCACCGGGTACCAGGGGACGCAGGCCTCGAGCAGGAGCGCCCCGGCCAGCAGGTCGTAGGGCGGGATGCCGTGGGAGAGGTCGACGATGCGCAGCTCGGGGATGGCCGAGAGCAGCACCCCCTTCACCTGCGCGGGGTAGCCGGAGCCCGAGCCGTAGTCGGTCGTCAGGGTGACGAGAGGTGAAGGCACGGACGGCATCATGCCCCAGCGCGGCGGCGCGGAGAAAGCCCCGCCCTAGAGCGCCATGGGCCGCACGTCCGGCCCGACGATGAGCCGCGTCCCGGTGAGCTTCTGCACCGACTCGACCGTCTCGCCCGGCGCCAGCTCGCGCAGCACCGGCCCGTCGCCGGTGACGTCGATCCAGGCCCGGTCGGAGCAGATGGCCGAGACGCAGCGGCGGCCGGTGAGCGGCAGCGTGCAGGTCTCCAGGATCTTCGGCTTCCCGTCGCGGGTGGCGTGCTCCATCATCACCACCACCCGCCGCGCGCCGGCCACGAGGTCCATGCCGCCGCCCATCCCCTTCACCATCTTGCCCGGCACCACCCAGTTGGCGAGGTCGCCGCGCCCCGAGACCTCGAGCGCGCCCAGGATGGCGAGGTCGACGTGGCCGCCGCGGATCATGGCGAAGGAGTCGGCCGAGGAGAAGAACGCGGCGCCCGGCTTGACGGTCACCGTCTCCTTGCCGGCGTTGATGAGGTCCGGGTCCTCCTCGCCGTCGAGCGGGTACGGCCCGACGCCGAGGATGCCGTTCTCCGACTGCAGCACCACCTCGACGCCCGGCGGCACGTAGTTGGCGACCAGCGTCGGCATGCCGATGCCGAGGTTGACGTAGAAGCCGTCGCGCAGCTCCCGGGCGACGCGCGCGGCGATCTGCTCGCGGGTGAGCGGCATGGCTAGGCCCCCTCCCAGTCCCGCGGCCGGACGGTGCGCCGCTCGATCCACTTCTCGTAGCGCTCGCCCTTCACCAGCCGCTGGACGTAGATGCCCGGCAGGTGGACCTGGTCCGGGTCGATCTCGCCGGGCGCCACCACCTGCTCCGCCTCGGCGATGGTGAGCCGGGCGGCGGTCGCCACCTGCGGGTTGAAGTTGCGCGCCGCCTTGCGGAAGACGAGGTTGCCGTGGGTGTCGGCCTTCCAGGCGTGGACCAGCGCCACGTCGCCGTGGATGGGCAGCTCGAGCAGGTACTCGCGGCCGCCGATGACGCGCGCCTCCTTCCCCTCGGCCACCTGGGTGCCGACGCCGGTGGGCGTGTAGAAGCCGCCCAGCCCGGCGCCGCCGGCGCGCAGCCGCTCGGCCAGCGTCCCCTGCGGCACCAGCTCCACCTCCAGCTCGCCGGAGAGGTACTGGCGCTCGAACTCCTTGTTCTCGCCGACGTAGCTCGCGACGATCTTGCGGATCTGGCGGGCCTGGAGGAGCGGGCCGAGCCCCAGGTCGGTGGTGCCGCAGTTGTTCGAGACCACCGTCAGGTCCTTCACGCCCTTGCGCAGCAGCGCGGCGATCAGGTTCTCGGGGTTGCCGCAGAGCCCGAAGCCGCCCACCAGGACGGTGGCGCCGTCCTTCAGGTCCGCCACGGCCGCGTCGGCCGACTCCACGAGCTTGTTCACGGTGCGCCTCCCTGCGGGCCTACCGCTCCACCACGAGCGCCACCGCCTCGCCGCCGCCGATGCAGAGCGAGGCGACGCCGCGCCGCCGCCCCAGGTCCTTCATGGCGTGGAGCAGCGTGACGAGGATGCGGGCCCCCGAGGCGCCGATGGGGTGGCCGAGGGCCACGGCGCCGCCGCGCACGTTCACCTGGCGCGGGTCGAGCCCGAGCAGCTGGTTGTTGGCGATGGAGACGACGGCGAAGGCCTCGTTGATCTCCCAGAGGTCGACGTCCTTCACCGCGAGGCCGGCCTTGCCGAGCGTCGCCCGGATGGCGTCGGCCGGGGCGATGGTGAACTCGACCGGCGCGCGGGCCGCGCCGCCCCAGGCCCCGAGCCGCGCCAGCACCGTCCGCCCCTCGGCGCGCGCCCGCTCGGCGGTCATGAGCACCACGGCGGCGGCGCCGTCGTTGATCGAGGAGGCGTTGGCGGCGGTGACGGTGCCGTCCTTCTTGAAGACCGGCTTCAGCGTCGGGATCTTCTCCGGCCGCGCCGCCTTGGGGCCGTCGTCCTCGCTCACCAGGGTCTTCTCGCCCTTCCTCCCCTCGAGCTCCACCGGGACGATCTCGGCGGCGAAGGCCCCCTCCTTCCAGGCCTGCACGGCCCGGCGGGTCGACTCGGCGGCGTACTCGTCCTGGGCCGAGCGCGGGATCCCCTGCGTCGCGGCGCAGTGCTCGGCGCACATCCCCATGTGCTGCTGGCCGTACACGTCCCAGAGCCCGTCGTGGACCAGGCCGTCCACCAGCTCGACGTTCCCCATGCGCGCGCCGGTCCGGGCGGCGCGGTCGTAGTAGGGCACGTTGGACATCGACTCCATGCCGCCCGCCACCACCACCTCGGCGTCGCCGAGCGCGATGGCCTGGGCGGCCGAGATGACCGCCTTGAGGCCGGAGCCGCAGACCTTGTTGAGCGTCCAGGCCGGCGTCGTCTCGGGCAGCCCGGCGAAGATCGCGGCCTGGCGGGCCGGCGCCTGGCCGACGCCCGCCTGCAGCACGTTGCCCATCACCACCTCGCTCACGGCGGCGGGATCGACCCCGGCCCGCTGGAGCGCGGCGCGGATGGCGACGGCGCCGAGCCGCGGCGCCGGCAGGCTCGCGAGCGAGCCGAGGAACGAGCCGATGGGCGTGCGCGCCGCACCGACGACGACCACTTCGCGACCGGCCATGTTGGGACCTCGGGAGAGGGGGAGGGATCGGGGTCGAAGATAGTGGAGCGGACAGACCTCGCCAACCGCCTGGACCGGACCCTCGCGGGGCGGTGGCGTGTGGGACAGCCGGTGTGGGATGGCGAGGCGCGGCCGACCGCGCGCCGGCCGCTCGAAATGCGACGGGGCGGGCCGGGGTCGGAACCCCGGCACCGCCGCCGCCACAGGTCTCTCTCCCCAGAGGGACTCGCTCTCTTCTACGCGCGAGGGGCGCGGCCTATTTCCGGCGGCCGGCCGAGCCCGCCATTCCCCTGCGGTGGCGGCGCCATCAGCGCGCCGGCGGCGCCTTGCCGAGCTCGGCCATGACGAGCTGCAGGTCGGCCCAGGCTGTCTTCTTTTCTTGCGGAGAGCGCAGCAGGTAGGCCGGGTGGAAGGTGGGCATGAGCCGCACGCCGCCGTAGCTCGACCAGGTGCCGCGCAGCTTGGTGATGGGGATGGTCGAGCGGAGCAGCGTCTGGGCGGCGAACTTGCCGAGCGCGACGATCACCTTGGGCCGGACCGCGTCGATCTGGCGGCGCAGGAAGGGCTCGCAGGCCTCGATCTCGTCCGGCTCCGGGTTGCGGTTGCCGGGCGGGCGGCACTTCACCACGTTGGCGATGTAGACCTGCTCGCGCCGGTAGCCCATCGCCTCGATCATCCTGGTGAGCAGCTGCCCCGCCTTGCCGACGAAGGGCTCTCCCTGCTGGTCCTCGTCGGCCCCCGGGCCCTCGCCGACGAACATCAGCTCGGCCTTGGGATTGCCGACGCCGAAGACGAGGTGGGTGCGCCCGCCCGCGAGCTTGCAGCGGCGGCAGTCGCCGAGCTCCTGGCGGACGGCGAGGAGGGGCTGGGACCCGCAGCCCTTGTCGTTGAGGGAGTAGGCGGTCGAGGTCGAGGTCGGCGTCGAGGTCGGGGCCGGGGTCGCGGTTGGGGCCGGGGTGGCGGTTGGGGTCGCGGTCGTGCGCGCGACCGGCTGGGGCCGCGGGAGCTCCTGGACGCCGGCCTCCTTCAGCCACACGAGGTGGCCCAGCGCCTCGGCCGCGATCTCGGCCACCGCCTGCTTGCGCTCGTCGCTCACGCTCGTCCTTCCCGTCCTTCGCAGCGGCGCGCCGGGCGCCGTCCCGATATGATCGCGCGGCGATGTCACTGCCGCGACTGCTCACCGCCGCCGGCCTCGCCGCCGTGGCGCTCGCCATCCTGGCATGGCCCTCCGACGCCATGGCCTGGGGGCCCCTCGCCCACCTCTCCTTCTCCGCCCAGGCGCTCGCCAACACCGGGCCGCTCCCCTCGGCGCTGCGCGACCTGCTCGGCGAGTACGGCAACGAGTTCCTCTACGGCTCGCTCGCCGCCGACATCGTGGTCGGCAAGAACCTGGCCCGCTTCGTCCACCACTGCCACAACTGGAAGGTGGGCTTCCGCGTGCTCGACGAGGCCCGCCCCGGGCCGGAGAAGGCCTTCGGCTGGGGCTTCCTCGCCCACCTGGCGGCCGACACGGTGGCCCACAACTACTACGTCCCCTGGAAGACCGTCTCCTCCTTCCACAAGGCCCGCACCCGCCACGCCTACTGGGAGCTGCGCTACGACCAGCGGCTCGACCCGGCCCTGTCGCAGCTGGCGCGCCAGGTGGCGACGAGCGCCACCCGCTACCACGACCACTTCCTGCGGCGGACGCTGCGGCGCGCCTCGGTGCTCCCCTTCCCGCTGTCGCGCCAGCTCTTCGGCTCGCTGGTGGCGAGCGCCAAGGTGCGCCGCTTCCAGCACGTGTCGCGGCTGGCGCTGGCGCGGGAGCGGCGGCTGCCGCTCGAGGCCGACCTGGTGGAGGAGACGAACGACCTGGCCGTGCTGGCCATCCTGGGGCTCCTGCTCGAGGGGCGCCACTGCGAGGCGGCCAGCGCCGACGCCACCGGCGAGCGGAACCTCTTCGTGGCCGAGAAGCTCCGCCGGCAGCTCCGGGCGCAGGTCCGCGCCGGGCGCCTCTCCGCCACGGAGGCGCACCAGCTGGTCGGCGAGTCGCGCGACGCCTTCCGCCGCGCCATCCACGGCACGCTGGTGCTGCCGCCGCGCGCCGCCCGGCTGGCGGCGGCCTAGCCGGCCGCGGGCGCGGGGCGAGCGGGCGGGCTCATCGGAGCGCCACCACCGCCGCCTGGGCCTGCGCGTCCTTGGGCAGCGACACGGTGAAGGCGGCCCCCTCCCCGGGCGCGCTCTCGACCTCGATGGTGCCGCCGTGCGCCTCGACGATGGCGCGAGAGAGCCAGAGCCCCACGCCCAGCCCTTCGAAGGGCCGGTCGCCCACCGCCCGCTCGTACCGCTCGAAGATGCGCGCCTGGTGCTCGCGGGCGATGCCCGGGCCGCCGTCGCGCACCCGCAGCCGGGCCGACGCGCCGCGATCCTCCACCGTCACCTCGATGGGCGTCCCTTCGCCGTACTTGAGCGCGTTGTCGAGCAGGTTCGCCACCACGCTCTCCAGCCGCAGCCGGTCCCACGCCCCCTCGGCCGCCGCGGCGCGCACGGTGAGCGGGACGCCCCGCGCCGCGCAGCGGTCGGCGAGCCGCTGCGCGCACTCCTCGGCCAGGCGCCCGAGGTCGAGCCGCTCCCGCGACAGCCGCAGCGTGCCGGAGCCGAGCTGCGAGACGTCGAGGAGCCGGTTGACCAGCTCGGCGAGCCGCCGGGCGCTCTGCTCCACCACCGCGAGCCGGCGCTCCGGCCGCTGCTCCGGGCCGCCCTCGCCCGGCCGCTCCAGCGCGCGGGCCAGGAGCTGCACCTGGAGCTGCAGCGCGGTGAGCGGCGTCTTGAGCTCGTGCGACGCCACCGAGATGAAGTCGTCGCGCGCCCCCACCGCCCGCGCGAAGGTGCGGGCCACCCGCCGCATCTGCCGCGCCGCCGAGAAGCCGACCAGGACCATGAGGGCGACCGCCAGGAGCCCGCCGAGGAGGACGGTCCGGCGGGTGAGGTGCTCCGCGCCCCCGTCGCGCACGGTGCGGCGCGCCTCCTCCTCCAGCTCGAAGCTGCGCACCAGCACGCGCACGTCGTCGAGCACCGCCTCCGCCTCCGGCACCTTGTCGGCCGCCAGCGCCGCCGGGACGCCGGCGCGCCGCCGCGCCAGGGTCGCGTCGGCCAGCTCGCGCCAGCGCGCCTCGGCCTGGCCGATCCGCTCGAGCCGCTCGAGCTGCGCCGGCTCGTCGGCCACCAGCGGCGCGAGCTGCTGCCGCGCGATGGTCAGCTCGCGCTCGGCCCGCTCGAACGGCTCGAGGAGCCGCTCGTCGCCGGAGAGGAGGTAGCCGCGCAGGCCGGCGTCGCCGTCCACGTGGAGCCGCTCGATCCGGCCGACGCGCGCCAGCACCACGTCGGCGTGCCGCTCGAGGTCGTTCACCTCCTGCAGGTGGAGCACCTGCCAGAGGAGCACGCCCGCGAGCGCGCCGAGCACCGCCACCGGCAGGAAGGCGGCCTCGACGACGAGCCTTCGGAACTGGCGGACGCGCGCGGACAAGGTGCTGGAGGATACCGGAGCGCTCCCCGGGGAGGGACGCTCCGGCCGGGTCGCGTGGCCGCGCTACGGCCGGGAGGGCGCCGGGCGCGGGCGGCGGCCGTCGAGCACCGGGAGGATCCAGTCGAGGATCGCCTCCGCCACCTTCTCCTTCGTCCCCTCGATCTCGGCCAGCTCGGCGGCCGAGACGAGCGCCACCCGGTTGGTGTCGGCGCCGAAGCCGGCGCCCGAGCCGCCCACCTTGTTGGCCACCACCAGGTCGCACCGCTTCCCCTTCAGCTTCTCGCGGGCGTGGGCGATGACCTCCTCGGTCTCGGCCGCGAAGCCGACCAGCACCGGCGCGTCGGGCCGGCCGCCGAAGCGGGCGCCGAGGCCGGCCAGGATGTCCGGCGTGCGGGTGAGCGTCATCACCTCGTCGCCCGCCCCCTTCTTGATCTTCTGCGGCGCGGCCACGGCCGGCCGGTAGTCGGAGACGGCCGCGGCGCCGATGAAGAGGTCCATGGCGCCGGTGGCGCCCTCCACCGCCCGCGCCATCTCCTCGGCCGTGCCCACCCGGACGACCCGGACGCCGGCCGGGTCGGCGAGCAGCGTGGGGCCGGAGATCAGCACCACCTCGGCGCCGCGCCGGGCCGCCACCGCCGCGAGCGCGTAGCCCATCTTCCCGGAGGACGGGTTGGAGATGAAGCGGACCGGGTCGATCGGCTCCCGCGTCGGACCGGCGGTGACCACCACGCGGCGGCCCGAGAGGTCGAGGTTGCCGAGGAGGCGCGACGCCGCCACGGCGATCTCGGCCGGCTCGGCCAGCCGCCCCTCGCCCGTGTCGCCGTCGGCGAGCGCGCCGGCGCCCGGCCCGACCACGTGCCAGCCGCGGGCCCGGAGCGCGGCCAGGTTCTCCTGCACCGCCGGGTTCTGCCACATGCGCGTGTTCATGGCCGGCGCCAGCAGCACCGGGCAGGTGACGGCGAGCGCGGTGGTGGTGACGGCGTCGTCCCCCATGCCGGCCCGCAGCCGGGCGATGAGGTCGGCGGTGGCGGGCGCCACGACGAAGAGGTCGGCCGAGCGGGCCAGCTCCAGGTGGCCGTAGGAGTGCTCGGTCCGCTCGTCGAGCAGGTCGACCACCACCGGCGCGCCCGAGATGGCCTGGAAGGTGAGCGGCCCGACGAAGCGGGTGGCGGCCGGCGTCATGGCGACGCGCACGCGGCCGCGCCCCTTCACCACGAGCCGCGCCACCTCGCACGCCTTGTAGGCGGCGATGCCACCGCCCACGCCGAGCACCACCGTCCGGTTCGCGAAGTCCATGGCCGCGCATGGTAGCCCACGCGCCCCGCCGCGCCCACGGGCTAGAATACGCGGGGCGTGGAGAACCAAGACCCCCCGGGCAGCGGTTTCCCCCCCGAACCCGAACCCGTGGCCGTGCCAGGCAACGTGCCCGTGCCCGTGCCCGTGCCCGTGGCCGGTGCCGCACCCGCACCCGCAGCCGAGGCCGCGGGGGACACCCCCCTCCCCCGCCCCCGCGCCACCTCCATCGCCATCGTCCTCATCGCCCTTTTCCCC
>DASTGK010000177.1:0-6777 GCA_035719085.1 Anaeromyxobacteraceae bacterium | reverse complement strand
CCTCGCGGGCGAGCCGCCGGGCGAGGGCGTCGAAGGTGTCGGGTGGGGTCATACCCGGCGCTGCTGCACCGGGAGTGCCGGGCGCAACCCCGCGTTGCGACGGCCGAACCGTCCGGCGCCCGCGGCTCCTGGGCGGACCATCGGCCGACCGGCGGACGCCGCGTGGTCGGTGCACCTGCCTCGCGGCCCACGGCCCACGGCCACGGCCACGGGTTCGGGTTCGGGTTCGGGTTCGGGTTCGGGGGCGTAGATCGGTTCTGGCCCAGGCGCGTTCACCTCCTCGAACGCCACTGGAGACCCTGCCCATGACCCCCGCCCTCGTCGCCCTCGCCCTCGCCACCGCCTGCGCGCCCGTCGACCCCTACCCCGCCGTCGTCAACCGCGTCGCCGCGATGGTCTCCGACGGCGAGGCGCAGCGGCTCGCCGCGGAGCGCGGCCTGCAGCTCGTCGACCTCACCTGGGAGGACACCGGCCGCTTCCAGGGCTCCTCGCTCGGCCCCAACATCAGCGACGTGACCATCGAGGTGGTCTCGGGCGACGGCGCCGGCCGCAAGCTCGCCCTCATGCCGGTGCTCCGCTTCCCCAACTTCGCCGACCGGACGGCCGACGTGCGGCTCGACCGGGTCCACCTGCGCGTCGGCAACGAGCGCGGCGGCGAGGCGGGCCAGGTGATCACGCTGAAGGAGCTGCTCGCCGACCCGGGCCGCTACCTCTCCCTGCCGGCGGGGGGGCGCATCCGCGGCGGCACGCTGCTCGCGCCGCGCGACACCCACGCCCTCGTCTCGGCCCAGGCCGCCTTCCTGCCGGTGCCGCGCGGCGGCGCCGCCACCTTCCACCCGGTCATCTTCAACTACCAGTCGACGGCCGGCCACCCGGCGGTCCTGTCGATCCTGGTGACGCGCCAGGGCACCTCGATGACCATCGTCGACAACGCGCGCGACACGGTGTCGGGCCGGGCCAGCTGGGGGCAGCGGCTCTTCTTCAACGCCGGCGGCGAGCGGGCGCCCCTCACCGCCGAGCGGATCTCCGACGTGCGCGCCTCGGGCCAGACCCGCAACGGCGAGTCGTCGGCGAGCGTGGGCGAGGACGCCAACCTGCTCATGCTGGTGCAGGTGCCGCTGGTGGTGAACCGCCCGCCGCCGCGCGCCGCCGCCAAGGCCGCGGCGCCCGCCCCCGCCTCCGCGCCGTCGGCCGCCATGGAGCGGAGCGTTCGCGCCGAGGCCGACGTGGAGACGGCGGTGCTGGGCCACGGCGAGCTCGAGGGGCCCTTCACCGAGCTGGCCGGCCTCACCATCGAGCGCGACCAGCGCTTCCCGGTGCGCGTCACCGTCCAGTTCTACCAGGCGACCGCCACCGGCCGGATGGGCCGGCCGGAGGTGGCGCGGCTCGCCTCGCTCATCGACGCCGTCTACACCAAGGGCGACTTCGTCGGCTCGCTGGTGGTGCCGGCCCCCGCCGACCTCGCCCGCCCGACGCGCTGGCAGCCGGCGCGGCGCGACGACCTGTGCGACTACCCGGGGCTCGCCGAGCGCCGGGGCGTCCGCTGCCCGCCGGCCGAGCCGATCGGCATCCGCTGACGCGGGCGGCATCCGCTGACGCGCGGCGCGGACGCAGGGCGCACGGCGCCGGCGGGCTCGAGGGGGAGCCCGGCCGGCGCCGCCGCCTTCCCGCGGGGCCGCCGTCAGCCGTGCGCGTGCCCCTCCTTCTCGATCCGCCGCGGCGGCCAGAAGGAGACGAGCGCCAGCGCCGCGGCCACGAGCACCTCGTTGGCCGCCGAGGCGAGCGACAGGTGCGGCACGATCATCACGGCGGCGAGCAGCCAGACCGCCACCACCGCCAGCGTCCAGCGCAGCCCGGGCCGCCCGGGCGCCGCGTAGGCGATGAACGCCACGGCGGCGATGGCGACGGCGACGAGGAGCGCGTTCCAGGCCGAGGCGGTGGTGTGCGGCAGGACGAAGGCCGAGACGAAGAGCCAGGCGGCGATGATCAGGTTGAGGACGAGCGTCATGGGCGCCTCCCGCGTTCTCGCGGGTGGCCGGGGCGAACCTGCTGGTCGGACCCGCCATGCTGCCTTCGACCGGGCCCCGGCCTCGCCTCGACACGCCCGCCGGCACGATCGGGCGCCCCCGCGGCGCCCGACGTCAACGCTCGCGCCGGGTCGGGCCGGGCGGCCTACCCGGCGCGCGGCACCCCCGCCGGGCGGGCCGGGACAGCGAGGCGCTTGAACCCGGTTCGGGGACCGTGCCACCATCGCCGGCCGCTCTCCACCGCCCGCCCTCGAGGAGCCAACCGAAATGAGTTCCGCCCCCCTGCACCCGCTCGCCCAGGCCGCCAACGACGCGCTCGCCAAGGACACGCCCGTCGTCCTCGACCTGCTCTCGGCGCGCGGCAAGCGCTTCTTCTTCCCGGCCAAGGGGATCCTGGCCCAGGGGGCCGAGGCCAAGCAGAAGGCCAAGACCGCCAACGCCACCGTCGGCATCGCCACCGAGAACGGCGCGCCGATGCACCTCGCCTGCGTCTCGCGCTACTTCAACGGCCTCACGCCGGCCGAGGTCTACGACTACGCGCCGAGCTACGGGAAGCCGGAGCTGCGCACCGCCTGGGCCAAGAAGCAGCGGGCCGAGACCCCCTCGCTCGGCGACCACCCGGTGTCCAACCCGGTGGCCACCAACGCCCTCACCCACGGCATCGGCCTCGTCGGCGACCTGTTCCTCGACCCGGGCGACGTGGCGCTCTCGGCCGACCTGCTCTGGGAGAACTACAACCTCTCCTGGGAGACGCGGCTCGGCGTCACCTTCGACTACTACCCGTTCTTCGACGGCAAGCTGACCGGCTTCAACCTGCCGGCCTTCACGGCCGCGCTGGCCCGCCACCGCGGCAAGAAGCTGGTGGTGTCGCTCAACTTCCCCAACAACCCGTCGGGCTACACGCCGACGCAGGCCGAGGCCGACGGCATCGTGGCGGCGCTCACCGCCGAGGCCGAGGCCGGCACGAAGCTCGTGGTCTGCGTCGACGACGCCTACTACGGGATGTTCTACGACCCGGCCTGCCAGACCGAGTCGGTCTTCGGCAAGCTGGCCCGGGCCTCGAACAACCTCCTCGCCGTCAAGGTGGACGGCGGCACCAAGGAGGCGTTCATCTGGGGGCTGCGCGTCGGCTTCCTCACCTTCGGCGTCAAGAACGGCACCGCCGCCGCCTACAAGGCGCTCGAGGACAAGACCGCCGGCCTCATCCGCGCCTACGTGTCGAACATCTCCAACCCTGGCCAGTCGGTGGTGCTGAAGGCGCTCAACGACCCCGAGTTCCGGCCGCAGCAGGCCGAGAAGGTGGCCACCCTGCGCAAGCGCGCCGAGGTGGTGGCGCAGGAGTGCCGCAAGGCCGAGTACGCCGACTGCTGGGACGTCTACCCGTTCAACTCCGGGTACTTCATGTGCCTGCGGCTCAAGGGGGCGGACGCCGACACGGTCCGCGTCCGGCTGCTCGACGACCACGGCGTCGGCACCATCGCCCTCGGCAAGACCGACCTGCGCATCGCCTTCTCCTGCCTCACCGAGGCGCAGATCCCGGGCGTCTTCAGCGCCGCCGCCAAGGCCGTCCGCGCCGTCCGCGGCTAGGTCATCCAAACCCTTTGCGCCCTCTCCCCCACCGGGGGAGAGGGCGCGGGGGGGCCCGGAGACACCAGGCCGAGCCTCGCCGTGCGGTGAGCCTGCGGCAGGGGGTGAGCGGCCCGCTTACATGCGGCACGTTGCCGTTCCCCCTCCGAGGCGGCTTCCGCGTCGGGTGCCGGGTGCGATGCTGCCGCGCCATGCACCCCCGCGCGCGCCCGCTCTTCGGCGCCCTCATCCTCGCCGTCCTCGCGCTCCCCGCCACCGGCGAAGCGGAGTTCAACTGCGAGCACTCGGTCTCGTACCAAGCCGGCTGGTGCTCCAATAGCTTGATCACGTCGATCCGGCCCGCCGAGGGGACGGCGGTCTGCGGCGACTTCACCCGCCGGCTCGAGGCGCGGTGCCGCCCGGATTGGGACCGGTTCCGCTCCTGCGCCGACTTCGCGCGCCGCTTCGAGGACCTGCTGGTGGAGGCCTGCGTCGCGAGGAAGGTGGCGCGCAAGCACTGCCAGAGCTGGGGCGCGGCCTTCACGGAGGGGACGCTGGCGCGCTGCCGGCGGGGGCGCGTGACGTTCTAGACAGAGATCTCCTCCCTGCCACGGCCACGGCCACGGCCACGGGCACGGGTTCGGGTTCGGGTTCGGGTTCGGGTTCGGGGGGTGCTGTAGGATTCACCCATGTCCACCATCGGGATCGCCCCCGCCGTCGGGGTTGGGGCGCTGGCCGTCGTCTTCACCTCGCTGCGCACCCCCGGCGACGGCGGCTACGCCCAGACCGCCGACCAGATGGTGGCGCTCGCGGCGGCGCAGGACGGCTTCCTCGGCGTGGAGTCGGCGCGCGGCGAGGACGGCCTCGGCGTCACCGTCTCCTACTGGCGCGACGAGGCCTCGATCCGGCGCTGGCGCGAGCAGGCCGACCACCTGGCGGCGCAGCGGGCCGGGCGCGAGCGCTGGTACCGCGCCTACGCGGTCCGCGTCTGCCGGGTGGAGCGCGAGCGGCTCTTCGAGCCCCCGGCTCAGCTCCGGTAGTCGGCGTTCTCGGTGACGTACTCGTGCGTCAGGTCGGCGCCGAGCACCTCGGCGACGCCGGGGCCGTCGCCCACCTGGATCTCCACCTCGACGCACCGCTCGTGGGCCGGGAAGTCGACCGGCGGCTTGAAGGTGATGCCGTCGGGCGCCGGCACCTGCGGGTAGAGCTCCGCCGCCACCAGGTGGGCGGTGAGCCGGCGCTCCTTCTCCCGGTCGAGCCGGAAGAGCCCCCCCTCGACGATGAGCTCGCCGCCGAGCGAGAGGCGCGCCCGGGCCGGGTCGAGCGGGATGCCCCGCGCGCCGGCCTCCTTGCCGAGCGCCGCCACCAGCCGCCCGACGTTCGGGTCGTTGCCGGCCACCGCGGTCTTGAGGAGCGGCGAGTTGACCACCGCCTTGCCGAGCGCGCGCGCCGCGGCCGCGTCGGGCGCTCCGGCCACCTTCACCCGGAGCACGTGACGCACCCCCTCGCCGTTGCGCACCACGTCCTCGGCGAGGTCGCGGCAGACGCGCCGCAGCCCGGCGCGGAAGGCGGCGAGGTCGACCGGCCCGGCGGCGCCGGAGGCGAGCAGCGCCACGGTGTCGCTCGTCGAGGTGTCGGAGTCGATGGAGATGGCGTTGAAGCTCTCGTCGACCGCCGCGGCCAGCTCGGCGCGCAGCACCTCGCGCGGCACCTCGGCGTCGGTGAGCAGGTAGGCGAGCATGGTCGCCAGGTTCGGCTCGATCATGCCGGCCCCCTTGGCGATCCCGACCACCGAGCCCCCGCCCGGCAGGTCGGCGCGCCGCACCTTGGGGTAGAGGTCGGTGGTCATGATCCCGTCGGCGGCCGGCAGGATCGAGTCGGCCTGCAGCGCCGCCACCGCCCGCGGCAGCGCCGCCGCCATGGCGTCGACGGGGAGCCGCCAGCCGATGACGCCGGTCGACGAGGGGAGCACCTCGGAGGGCGCCAGGCCGAGCGCCGCCGCCGCCGCCGCGCAGAGCCGCTCGGAGGCCTCGACGCCGCCCGGGGCGCAGACGTTGGAGATCTTGTTGTTGACGAGCACCGCCCCGAGCCGCGGCTCCGCGAGGCGGCGGCGGCCGACGACCACCGGCGCGCCCGGGAAGGCGTTCCGGGTAAAGACCGCGGCGAAGGCCTCGGTCGGCCGGTCGAGCGCCAGGAGCGTGAGCTTCATGCGCGCCGGCTTCTCCACCTCGAAGGGCGTGAACTCGAAGGCGGCGGCCCCGGCGCGGAAGCCGCGGGGCAGGCGGGACTGCGCGGCGAGCCAGGCCCGGTGCTCGTCCCGGGTGCGGAAGGTCAGCGAGGTGCTCGGCATGGCGCCCGAATACCGCGGGGCCGTCCGGACCGTCAACGCGCGCCGGAGGGGGTGAGGGGCGCTCCGTCCCCCGCTGGCGGGGCGGCTCGGCTACAATCCGTGCGTGTCCACCGTCAACCCCGCCGCCCGCGAGATCCAGGCCAAGATCGTCTATTACGGCCCCGGCCTCTCCGGGAAGACCACGACCCTCAAATCCGTCCACGCCGCGGTCCGCCCCGAGACCCGCGGCCAGCTCGTCAGCCTGGCCACCGAGGGCGACCGGACGCTCTTCTTCGACTTCCTGCCGCTCAAGGTCGAGCAGGTGAACGGCCTCACGCTCCGGCTGCAGCTCTACACGGTGCCGGGGCAGGTCTTCTACGAGGCGACGCGCAAGCTGGTGCTCAACGGCGCCGACGGCGTGGTCTTCGTGGCCGACTCGCAGCCGGCCGCCATGGACGCCAACCTGGAGTCGCTCGCCAGCCTGGAGCGCAACCTGGAGGAGCTGGGGCTCGACCTCGCCACCTTCCCGCTGGTGGTGCAGTGGAACAAGCGGGACATCGCGGGCGTCCTCTCGCCGGCCGAGCTGCGCCAGTCGCTCAACGGCCGCGGCGCCCCCGAGTTCGAGACCGTGGCGAGCCGCGGCGAGAAGACGATGGAGGCGCTCAAGGAGATCACGCGCCTCGTGCTCATGGCGCTCCGCGCCCGGCCGCCCCGCGCCGAGGGGGCGCCGGCCGCGCTCGGCGGCGGCGGCTCGATGCTGGAGAAGGGGATCTCGGCGGTGGCCGAGGGGCGCCCCGGCCGCTCCGAGTGGACGGTGCCGCCGCCCCGCGCCGCTCCCGCCGCGCCGTCCGCGCC
>DASTGK010000176.1:0-2939 GCA_035719085.1 Anaeromyxobacteraceae bacterium | reverse complement strand
CGGGCGCCATGGTGCCGAGCGGGAACGGGCCACGGGCCACGGGCACAGGCCACGGGTTCGGGTTCGGGTTCGGGTTCGGGTGCGGGTTCGGGTGCGGGTGCGGGGTGGGGTTCTGTGCGTCAGCCGCTCACCACCCGTCCGAAGGCCTCGCGCACCGTGGCCGTCACCCGGGCGTACTCGGCCTGGAAGCGGGCGCCGGGGTCCTCGCCGAAGTAGCCGAGCCGCCGCGCCAGCTGGGCCAGGCCCGGCCCGCCCTCCGGCAGGTGGTCCACGCCGTAGTCGTGGACGATGCGCAGCCGCAGCTCCACCCGGCGCAGGAAGTCGTAGCCGCGCGCCAGGGGCTCGAAGTCGCCCTCGCGCAGGAGCCCGGCCTCGCGCAGCCGGCGCAGCGCCAGCGGCGTCGAGCCGGTGCGGACGCCCGGGTGGTCGTGGCCGTGGAGGAGCTGGAGGAACTGCGCCGCGAACTCCACGTCGACGAGGCCGCCGTGGCCGGTCTTGGGGTTCTTGCCGCGCGTCGCCTCCTTGCCGAGCTCGCTCTCCATGCGCCCGCGCATGCGCAGGATCTCGGCCGCCAGCGCCCCCCGGTCCTCGCGCCGGCCGTAGACCACCGGCACGATGACCCGCTCGGCCACGTCGCGGAACAGCGCCGCGTCGCCGGCCACGAAGCGGGCGCGCAGCAGCGCCTGCCGCTCCCAGAGCTGGGAGCGCACCGGTCCGGCCGCGGCGTCGCGCCCGTCGCTGCCCGGCAGCGCCTCGCCCATGTGGTAGCGGGTGAAGCCGTCGGCGCCGATGACGAGCGCCCCCTGGTTGCCCGAGGGGCGCAGCCGCGTGTCGATCTGGTAGAGCCGCCCCTCGCGCAGCGGCATCTGCAGGAAGGCCATGAGCCGCTGCGCCAGCCGGGCGTAGCGCTCGTGGCCGGCCGTGGCGCCGCCCGGGTAGAGGAAGACGAGGTCGAGGTCGGAGTGGTAGCCGAGCTCGCGCCCGCCGAGCTTGCCCATGCCGACGACGCAGAGCCGGCCGGCCGGGAGCTGCCCCTTGGCCGCCGCCTCCTCCTCGGCGAGCGCCAGGCAGCGCACCAGGCTGGCCTCGGCCAGGTCGCTCAGCTGCGCCGCCACCTGCGGGAGGTCGATGGTGCCGGCGATGTCGTGCACCGCGATGCGCAGCACCTCCTCGTTCTTGTAGCGGCGCAGCTCGCCGAGCTGCCGCTCCAGCCGGTCGTCGAGCCCCTCGCCCCCGGCCTGCGCCAGCCGCTCGTCGAGCTCCCGGCCGAAGTCCTCGGCCGGCTTCTCCAGCGCCAGCGAGTCGGAGCGCAGCAGCGCGTCGATGAGCTCGGGGTGGCGGATGAAGCGCTTGGAGAGGAAGTCGGAGGTGCCGAAGAGCGAGAGGAGCAGCCGGGCGGCGCGCCGCTGCCCGGCCAGGAGCTCGAACCAGGGCTGCGGGTTGCGCAGCGCCGCGGCGAAGTCGGCCAGGTGGCTCAACGCCTGGTCCGGGTCGGGCGTGCCGAGGGCGTCGCCGAGGAGCGCCACGGCCGCGGCCGGGTCGCCGAGCGGCGAGAACGGGGTGCGCCGCCGGGCCATGGCGTCGACCGCGGCCACCGCCCGCTCGCCGTCCTGCAGGCCGCGCCGGGCGGCGATCTCGAGCCGCCGCTCCTTCTCCACCTGGGCGTCGGCGAGCAGCGCCAGCTCCGGATCGAGCGGCGCCGCCTCGCCGGAGACGCCGAGCAGCCCGGCGAAGAGCCGGGCGATCTTGTCGCGGTGCTGCGAGAGCGCCGCCTCGAAGGCCTCGAGGGTCGCGTAGCCCATGGCGCGCGCCAGCGCCAGCCGCTCCTCGGCGGGCGGCAGCCGGTGCGTCTGGGCGCCGGCCACCATCTGCACGCGGTGCTCGGCGCGGCGCAGGAAGAGGTAGCCGTCGGCGAGCTCGTCGCGGTCGCGGGAGGGGACGATGCCGGCGAAGAGGAGCCGGTCGAGCGCCGGCAGCACCGCCCGCTCGCGCAGCGCCCGCGCCTCGGGCCGGCCCCCGTGGAGGAGCTGCAGCGCCGAGACGAAGAACTCGGCCTCGCGGATGCCGCCCTTGCCGAGCTTGAGGTCGTCCCGGCCCTCGGCGCCGGCGCGGGCGTCGATGCGCGCCTTCATGGCCTGGATCTCGGAGACCACCTCGAGGTCGAGGCTGCGCCGCCAGACGAACGGCTCGAGCTGCCGCAGGAGCTCCTCGCCCACCGCCAGGTCGCCCGCGCCGGGGCGCGCCTTCACCAGGGCGTTGCGCTCCCAGGAGCGGCCGAACGTCTGGTAGTAGAGCTCGGCCGCGCGCAGGCTGTTGACGATGGGTCCGCTGCGGCCGTCGGGGCGCAGGTTGAGGTCGACGCGGAAGACGAAGCCGTCCTCGGTGGGGCGGGCGATGGCCTCGGTGACGAGCTCGGCGAGGCGCGCGTAGTAGGCGAAGTGGGTGAGCGGCTTCTCGCCCGCGGTCTGGCCGTCGACGCCGTAGACGTAGATGAGGTCCACGTCGGAGCTGAAGTTGAGCTCGCGGGCCCCGAGCTTGCCCATGGCGAGGGCGCAGAAGCCGGCGCCCGGCTCGCGCGCCTCGAGCCCCGCCGGCGCGCCGTGGCGGGCCCGCAGCCGCCGGTCGTGGAAGCGGATGGCGGCGTCGATGCAGGCGCAGGCGAGCGAGGAGAGCTCGGCGGTGACCTCCTTGACGCGAGCCCGGCGCAGGTCGCGCAGCGAGATGCGCACCACCTCGCGGGCCCGCACCCGGCGCAGCAGCCGGTGGAAGCCCGCCACGTCCTCGGGGTCGAGCCGGCGGCTGGCGCGGGCCAGCAGGCGCCGCAGCTCGGCCTCGCCGCGGGGGCGCTGCAGCCAGGGGGAGCGGGCGGCGCGCCGCAGCAGCCAGGGCTCGCGGCCGAGCAGGTGGGCCTGCATCGAGGAGGCGCCGCACAGGAGGGT
>DASTGK010000175.1:0-10768 GCA_035719085.1 Anaeromyxobacteraceae bacterium | reverse complement strand
GGTGCCCGGCGACACGGCCTCGACGGTGCAGCGCCCGGCGTCGGCCTCGCCGCGCCGCAGCGCCACCACCTGCCCGGCGGCGAGCCCGTCGTCCGCGCCAGCGTCGAGGTAGGCGCGCGCGCCGGTCACCTGGACCACGCGGCCGACGCCGGGCGTGCGGGCGGCGGCCGGCTGGAGCACGTCGAGCGGCGAGGCGGGCGGCGTGGCGGCGAGCGCGGCGGCGAGGAGGAGGGGGTGCATCTAGAGCCCCGCCCCGGTGCCGGTCGGGTGGCAGGTGAAGCAGCCCGGCCTCGTGCCGAAGTTGGCCGCCGGGTACGGCTTGTCGGCGCGGCTCCCCGAGTGGCAGGTGAGGCAGCCCGCGGCCCGGTGCGGGTCGCGCAGGAAGGACTCGTCGGTCACGGGGTGGGCCGCCACGCGGTCCACCTGCGAGTCGGCGTGGCAGCGCAGGCAGCCGGGGCTGTCCATGGGCACCGCCACCGGCGTGGCCGTGGGCGACGAGACGGTGGTGGTGATGGCGGCGCCCGGCACGGCGTGCGCCGCGGCGAAGCCGGCGAGCGCGGCGTGGCAGCCGGCGCAGGCCAGCGTGGCGGTGTTGGTACGGGCGGCCGGATCGGTGTGGCACCGGCCGCAGGAGATGCCCGCGTGCTTCGTGCCGGCGCCGATGGGGAAGAGCAGCGGGTGGTTGGCCGGCGCGCCGCCCGAGCCGTCCGGGTGGCAGCCGAGGCAGCGGGATGGAGCGGCGCGGCTGCGCGACGGCGGGTCGTCGTAGGCGTAGCCGGTCACGGCCGCGTGGATGGCGTCGATGGTCGCGCGGGCGTCGTGCGAGATCTCCGGCCGGGAGGCCGAGTGGCAGCCGACGCAGGTGTAGCTGGCGAAGCTGGCCGAGGGCTGCCAGGCGCCGGCCACCTGCTCGCGGTGGCAGTCGTCGCAGGCGAGGCCGGCGTGGACCTGGCCCGAGGCGATGGGGAAGTCGACCGCGTGGGCGGCGGCGTCCGGCATGGTCAGCCAGGGCCCCGAGGCGTCGCCCGAGCCGCAGGCGGCGAGGAGGGCCGCGAGCAGGGCGGCGAGGGCGAGGCGGTCGAGGCTCATGGGCGGCCTCCCATCAGGCGCGGCCGGGGCGTCGCGAAGCGGTGGCACTCGTAGCAGCGCGGGTTGGAGCGCAGGTAGCCGGGCACGGCGGCGTGCGCGCCGTCGACGCCGGCGTGGCAGCGCAGGCAGTCGAACGTGCCGCTCGTGCAGGTGAGCGGCTGGCCCGCCGTGATGACGGGGATGGTGGTGTGGCAGTCCTTGCAGCGGACGCCGGCGTGCGGCCCCGACCGGATGGCGAAGCAGGCGTCGTGCGCCGGGAAGGTGGCCGGCGCGAAGCTCCAGGCGCCGTGGCAGCCGCGGCAGTCGGGCGGGAAGCCGGCCGCCTGGTGGTCGATGCTGGCCGCCGCGGTCCGCAGGAAGTCGGCCTGGTGGCAGCCGATGCAGGGCGAGACCTGGCGGGCGAAGGCCCGGTCGCGCCGATCGCCGTGGCACTCCTCGCAGGGCAGGAGCGCGTGGCGTCCGGCGAGCGGGAAGGCGGTGCGCCGGTGGGCCTCGGGGCCGAAGCTCGCCTCCTTCCAGGAGCCGGTGTCGTGGCAGCGGTCGCAGCGCTGACCGAGCCGCTGGGCGTGGACGTCGCGGTGGCAGGCGGCGCAGGCGCGCGCCACCGGCCTGGCGAAGTCGTCGCCCGGGTGGCAGGCGGCGCAGGCCACGTCGCGGTGGCGGCCGGTGAGGGCGAAGCCGGTCCGGTCGTGGGAGAAGGTCACCTGCTTCCAGCCCTCGGACGTGTGGCAGGCGGCGCAGCGCGTCCCGCCCGCGTGCGCGGCCGGCGGGCGCGCCGAGAGGTCCGGCTTCGGCGGCTCGGCGGCGATCCCCGGCACGCCGGTGAGCATGGTCCCCGCGGCCGCCGGGTCGGCGGCGAGGGCGGCGGCGAGCAGCGCGGCGGTGGCGGCGATCACGGCTGGACCCCCCTGAAGGCGCCCCTGTGGAAGTCGGCGTGGCAGCCCTCGCAGTCGAGCGGGAGCGGCTTGTAGCGCCGCGCCTCGACTCCCTTCGCCACCGCCACCGTGGCGTGGCACTTCTCGCAGGCGAGCGGCCGGTGCTTCCCGACCAGCTTGAAGCGGGTGTCGCGCTGGTGGTCGAAGCGGACGGGGCTCTTCCAGCCGGTGGTCTCGTGGCAGCGGGAGCAGTCGGTCCCCCTGCCCTTCAGCGCCAGCTGGCCGGCGTGCGGGTCGGCGTGGCAGCCGGCGCAGCCGAGCGGCAGCGGCTTGTAGCGAACGGCGCCGCCGTCACCCGGCCGGTGGCAGGAGGCGCACGCCGCGGTCGCGTGCTTGCCGGTGAGGCCGAAGCGCGTGTCCCTGGCGTGGTCGAGCCGGGCCGGGCGCCAGCCGTCGGTCCCGTGGCAGCCGGTGCAGCCCCCCTCGTCGAGCCGCGGCTGGAGCTGGCCGCCGTGCGGATCGCGGTGACAGGCGCGGCAGTCCTTGGCGGCGCGCGGGATGTCGAAGAGCGCCAGGCTGGGCCTCACCGGGCGCTGGGCCGCGGCGAGCCGCGCCCGCACCGCCGCCGGCACCTTCGCCTCGAGCCGCGCGTCCCTGGGGTGGCAGGCGGCGCAGGCCACCGTCCGGTGGGCCCCCTCGAGCCGGTAGCCGAGCTGCTGGTGCTGCTCGAGCTCGAAGCGCGCCGGGGTGAAGCCCTCCACCCCGTGGCAGCGGTCGCACGTGGCGGCGCTGCCCGCCCTGGCGCCAGCGCCGCTGCCCGCGGGCGCGGGCGTCGCCGCGAGCTGCCCGAGGTGGGCGTCGAAGTGGCAGTCGGTGCACCGCTCGAACGCCAGCCCGCGGTACCTGGGCGGCCGCCCCGGCCCCTGCCCGTGGCAGGCCTCGCAGCGGGCCTGCGCGTGGGCGCCGCGCAGCGGGTAGCGGGTCTTCTCGTGGAAGACCTTCTCGGCGGCCATGCCGCGCACCTCCTTCCAGCCCGAGGTGACGTGGCAGCTCAGGCAGCTCCCGCCGAAGCGCCCCTGGTGCGGGTCCTTGTGGCAGTCGGCGCAGCCCTGGAACGGCACCGGCTTGTAGCGGACGAGGAGCGCGGGTCGGACCGGCGCCGTCCGCGGGGCGACGTCGCCGGGCGGCGCCACCGGCTCCTCCCTGTGGCACCTGGCGCAGGCCACCTTGGCGTGCTTCCCGTCGAGCTTGTAGGCCGCCCGCGCGTGGTCGAAGCGGGCCGGCTTCCACCCGCCGGCGCCGTGGCAGGCCTGGCAGTCGGCGCCGAGCTGGCCGCGGTGCTCGTCGGCGTGGCAGGCGGCGCAGGCGGTGGGCTGGCCGAGCCAGCTCTCGCGCCCCTTCTCGATCGCCTGGCGGACGGGGACGTCGGTGACGCGGCGCGGGTCGTGGCACCGGGCGCAGTCGACCGGCCGGTGCTTCCCCTCGAGCGCCCAGCCGGTCCGGACGTGATCGAAGGCCTTCTTGCCGCCGGCGCCCCAGTCGACCAGCTTGAAGTCGCGCCCCTGGTGCTCGTGGTGGCAGGCCTGGCAGTGGCGCAGCGGCTCGCCGAGCCGGCCGTGGAAGCCCTTCCCCTGGATGACCCGGGCCTTCAGCTCCTTGTGGCAGTCGAGGCAGGTGTCGGGCGAGAGCTGCTCGCCCGCCTCGTGGCACCTGGTGCAGCTCGCCAGCCCCTCGAGCGCCGCGTGGGCGCGGGTGAGGTCGCCCGGCGAGAAGAGGTCGGCTCGGGCCGCGCCGGGGAGGAGGATCGCGAGGAGGAGGAGGCGGCGCGGGGCGGGGCTCATTTCAGGCCGTATCCGAGGTAGAGCGAGACGCCGATGTGGGCGGCGATGGCGAGCACCAGGAAGACCGCCAGGGTCGCGTGGAAGACCCGCCAACCGCGCAGCAGCCGCTTCAACGAGCCGTAGAAACGGAGCTGCCAGCGCAGCCGGGCGAGCTTGAGGAGCGCCTCGCGCAGCTCGGCGTGGAGCTCGTGGTCGCCGAGCCGGCGGCGCAAGAGGCGCAGCCGCAGCCGCAGCCCGAGCGACTCGAAGGGGAGCCGGACGAAGAGGGCGAGGAGCGAGGTGGCGCGGACCGGCGCCGTCGCCCGGTCGAGCAGCGCCTGGGCCGCCGGCCCGGCGTGGGCCAGCTCCGGCGCGGCGAAGGCCTCGAGCCGCTCGAAGGTGCCGGCCAGGTCCTCCAGCTCCTCGGCCTTGCCGCCGTGGGCCGGCACCACGCCGTAGATGAACCGGCCCACGACGCCGGTGGCGATCACCACGGCGAGCGCCAGCGACGTGGCCGAGGCGAGGACGTTGTTCGACTGGAAGGCGGCGTGGAAGGCGATGACGAGCGGGCTCATCACGCCGACGAAGACGTGGAAGTCGAGCCAGCCGCGGATCTCCCCGAAGCCGGTGAGCAGGCGCGAGCGCTTGCGCACGGCGTAGAGGAAGTTGGAGAGCATGAAGACGGTGGCGGCGATGCCCACCCCGTGCCCCCACCACCCCGCCGGCTTGAGCGCCGCGTGGAGCGGCGAGGCGAGCCGCTCCGCCCGCGGCAGCGCGTAGTAGGCGGCCCCCTTCCAGGCGAGCCAGGCGAGGATGGCGAGCCCCGCCGTCGCGTAGAGCACCCGCAGCGCCGCCAGGCGGCGCTCGAGCCGCCGGTCGCGCTTCCCCGGCGCGCGGTGGCGGTGCCGGTCGCCGGCCGGGGCCCCCGGCGCCTCCCCGTGGTAGCGGCGCATCGAGACGCCGGCCTGCTGCAGGAACTCCACCGGCAGCTCGCCCCCGATGTTGACCACCACGAAGTCGTTGGCCAGCCGGACGGCGCGGCCGCCCTGGTCGAGCCGGACCTCGCCGCCGTCCACCGCGATCACCTGCGAGGGCATGAGCGCGCGCACCCGCCCCTCGGCCACCAGGGCGCCGAACCGCGTCCGGTTGGCCTCGCGGCAGCGCCCCAGCTCGGCGTTCCGGTAGCTCAGCGACACCTCGGCGCTCGACTCGGTGGCGAGCTGGATGGCCGCCTCCAGCGCCGAGTCACCGCCGCCGACCACCAGCACGCGCTGCCCGTCGTACTGCTCCGGGTCGGTGAGGCCGTAGACCACCTTCTCGGCCTCCTCGCCCGGCACGCCCAGCCTGCGCGGCGTGCCGCGCCGGCCCGTGGCCAGCACCACCTTGGCCGCCTCGACCGGGCCCTGGCTCGTCTCCAGCCGGAAGCGGCCGTCCTCGCCGCCGATGGCGCCGACCTTCACCCCCTGCTCGACGCGCAGCCCCGCCTTGGCGATCACCCTCCCCCAGCCGGCGAGCAGCTCCTCCTTGCTCATGAGCTTCTTGCCGAACTTGCCGTAGAGCGGCAGGACGACCGGCTCGGTCATGGCCACCTTGCGCCGCGGGTAGTGGGCCACCGAGCCGCCGACGCTGTCCTGCTCCAGGAGCCGGTACCCGACCCCGCGGGACGCCAGGCCGAGCGCGGTGGCGAGCCCGGCCGGCCCGGCGCCGATCACCGCCACCACGCCGCCCGGCGGCGCCACCTCGGCCAGCCGCTCGGCCACCTGCAGCCCCTGCGTCACGGCGTTCCTGATGAGCCCCATGCCGCCCAGCTCGCCCACCACGTGGACGCCGGGGCGCGAGGACTCGAAGAACTGGTCCACCTCCGGCAGGTCGACGCCCCGCTCCGCCGTGCCGAACACGAGCTTGATGGCGCCGACCGGGCACTCGGCGGCGCAGCGGCCGTGGCCGATGCAGTGGTCGGCGTGGACCAGCCGCGCGGCGTGGTCGACGATGCCGAGGATGTCGCCCTCTGGGCACGCCTTGAGGCAGGACAAGCTGCCGATGCAGACGTCCGGGTCGACCACCGGGTGGAGCGACCGCGGCAGGTGCTGGTTCCTCTCCACCGTGGCGCGCAGCGCGGCGGCCCCGCGGCGGCTCCTGGCGCCGCGGCGGCGCAGGTGCAGCAGGCCGGCGAGCACGGTCGCGCCGAGCGCGCCCGAGAGCATGAGCAGTCCGGTGTCCATCCCTCTCTGTTCGCGAGGCCGCGAGCAGTACCGGGCGTCCGGCACTCCCATTCCCGCGTGTCGCGCCTCCAAAGGTGCACCCCCGATCACCGTGCGGCAAGGGGCAGGAAGGGGTGGGCACCGATCGCGCCCGACCGGCGACGAGCGACGATTCGTCGCAGGGGGGACCTCGACTCCAGGTGATCGGACACCCGGGGTACTGAGCCATTTGGGTGCCCCGCGACCGAGCGTCCGGGCGATCGTCGATACGGGCGCTACACTCGCTCTCCGCTCGAAACAGAGACGGTTCCCCCGCGCCCACACCGCCCCGCCCGAGGTCCACCATGCGCTCCCTGCTCCTCTACCCCGCCCTCGCCCTGCTCGCGCTCGCCCTCCCCGCGCGCGCCGCCGAGCCGGCGGCCGGGCGGACCATCGAGATGAAGGTGACCGAGGACGGCTTCGTGCCGGACAAGGTGGAGGTGAAGAAGGGGCAGCCGCTGACGCTCCTCGTCACGCGCCAGTCCGACAAGACCTGCGCCACCGAGATCGTCATCAAGGAGTACGGCATCAACCAGCCGCTGCCGCTCGGCAAGGCGGTGAAGGTGAGCTTCACGCCGACCAGGACCGGTCAGGTCAAGTACGCCTGCGGCATGGACATGGTCACCGGCGTGCTGGTCGTGCAGTAGGATCGCTCCATGACCGACGGCACGCCGCCGTCCCACGACCACCACGAGCCGCTCCCCGAGGGCGAGGAGCAGGCGCCCCCCGGGACGCGGACCATGGCCATCGTCCGCTGGGCCATCGTCGCCCTCATGGCGCTGGCCGCCGGCGGCGCCTGGCTCTACCTCGCGCGCACCTCGACCTCGGCCGGCCTGGCCGCCGGGCAGCAGTACCTCTGCCCGATGCACCCGCAGATCGTCACCGACCAGAAGGGCGAGTGCCCGATCTGCGGCATGGACCTCGTGCCGGCGGGCGCCGAGAAGAAGCCGGCCGCGGCGGCGAGCGCGGCGGGCGGCCCGCCGGCCTGGGCGGCGGGCCAGTACACCTGCCCGATGCACCCCGACTTCGTCACGCGGGACCCCGCCGCCCGCTGCCCGGAGTGCGGCATGAAGCTCGTGGCCCGCGCCCCGCCGGCCGCCCCGCCCGCCGGCGTCGCCGGCCTGGCGCCGGTGGAGCTGACGCCCGACCGGATCCAGCTCATGGGCATGCGGACGGCCACCGCGGCGCGCCGGCCGCTCTCCGCCACCATCCGCGCGGTGGGCTTCGTGGCCGCCAACGAGACCGGCCTCGTCAGCGTCAGCACCCGCTACTCCGGCTGGGTCGAGACGCTCTCGGTCGGCCAGACCGGCCAGCTCGTCAGGAAGGGCGAGGTGCTCGCCACCGTCTACAGCCCGGAGATGGTGAGCGCGCAGCAGGTCTTCCTGAACGCCATCAAGTGGAGCGACAAGCGGGGCGGCGCGCCGGCCGCCGGGCCGCAGATCGCCAACGACCTGGAGCGCGACGCGCGGCAGCGGCTCGAGCTGGCGGGGCTGGCCGGCGAGGACATCGACGCCGTCGCCCAGACCGGCCTGCCGCAGCGGGCCGTCAACCTGCGCTCGCCGGTGCGCGGCTACGTGGCGCGCAAGGACGTGGTGAAGGGGCTCTACGTCCAGCCCGGCACCGAGCTGTTCCAGATCGCCGACCTCTCGACGGTCTGGGTGCTGGTCGACGTCTACGAGCGCGAGCTCTCGCGCGTCCGCGTCGGGCAGCGGGCCAGCTTCGAGGTGGCCGCCTGGCCCGGCAGGAAGTTCGAGGGGGCCGTCCAGTTCGTCTACCCGGCGCTCAACACCGGCAGCCGGACGCTGCAGGCGCGCCTCGAGCTCCGCAACCCGTCGCTCGAGCTCCGCCCCGGCATGTACGGCGACGTCACGCTCGACACCGGCGGCGGCGAGGCGGTGGTGGTGCCGGCCGAGGCGCTCGTCGACACCGGCGAGCAGCAGTACGTCTTCGTCGACCGGGGCGGCGGCCGCTTCGAGCCGCGCGCGGTGCGCGCCGGGGCGACGGGCGGCGGCCAGGTGGCCATCCTGGAGGGGCTGGCCGACGGCGAGAAGGTGGTGACCACGGCCAACTTCCTGCTCGACTCGGAGAGCCGCCTGCGGGCCGCCGTCGAGGGGTTCGCCGCGCCCGCGCCGGCGGCGCCGACCGTCCCCGCGTCGGCGTCGCGCCCGGCGGCCGCGGGCCAGTAGGCCGGAGCCGGCATGGTCGCGAAGATCATCGAGCTCTGCGCCCGGAACCGCCTCCTGGTCCTGCTCGTCGTCGGGGCGGCGCTCGCCGCCTCGCTCTTCGCCATGCGCCGGGTGCAGCTCGACGCCATCCCGGACCTCTCCGACCCGCAGGTCATCGTCTACACCGAGTGGATGGGCCGCTCCCCCACGCTGGTGGAGGACCAGGTCACCTACCCCATCGTCTCCGCGCTCGTCTCGGCGCCGCACGTGGCCGACGTGCGCGGCTACTCGATGTTCGGGATGAGCTTCGTCTACGTCGTCTTCCAGGAGGGGACCGACGTCTACTGGGCGCGCAGCCGCGTGCTGGAGCACCTCTCGGCCATCCGCGGGCGGCTGCCCGAGGGCGCGGCGCCGGCGCTGGGCCCCGACGCCACCGGCATCGGCTGGGCCTTCCAGTACACGCTCGTCGACCGGAGCGGGCGGCGCGGCCTCGACGAGCTGCGCACCTTCCAGGACTTCACCCTGCGCTACGCGCTCGGCGGCGTGCCGGGCGTGGCCGAGGTGGCGAGCGTCGGCGGCTACGAGAAGCAGTACCAGGTGACCGTCGACCCCAACAAGCTGCGCGCCTTCGGCGTCACCCTGGGCGAGGTGGTGAGCCGGCTGCGCGACTCCAACGCCGACGTGGGCGGCCGGGTGGTCGAGATGTCGGGGCGCGAGTACTACGTGCGCGGCCGCGGCTACGTGCAGGCGCTCGGCGACGTGGAGAAGGTGGCGCTGCGGGCCGCCGGCCCGGGCGGCGTGCCGGTGCTGGTGCGCGACGTGGGGCAGGTGCGCTGGGGCCCGGACATCCGGCGCGGCCTGCTCGAGTGGAACGGCGACGGCGAGGCCGTCGGCGGCATCGTGGTGATGCGCTACGGCGAGAACGCCCTGCAGGTGATCGACCGGGTGAAGGCGAAGCTCCGGGAGCTCGAGCCCGGGCTGCCCGAGGGCGTCACCGTCGAGGTGGCCTACGACCGCTCCGACCTCATCCACCGCGCCATCGCCACGCTGCAGCAGGCCCTCCTCGAGGAGGCCGCCGTCGTCGCGCTGGTGATCGTCCTCTTCCTGCTCCACCTGCGCTCGGCGCTGCTGCCCATCCTCTCCCTGCCGGTGGCCGTGGCGGTCGCCTTCATCCCCATGTGGCTGCTCGGCATCCCGGCCACCATCATGAGCCTGGGCGGCATCGCCATCGCCATCGGCGCCACGGTGGACGCCGAGATCGTGATGATCGAGGCGAGCCACAAGAAGCTGGAGCGCGCCCCGCCCGGCGCCGACCGCCACCGGCTCCTGGCCGAGGCGGCCCGCGAGGTGACGCCGGCCATCTTCTTCTCGCTGCTCGTCATCGCCGTCGCCTTCCTGCCGGTCTTCACGCTCACCGGCCAGGCCGGCCGGCTCTTCACGCCGCTCGCCTGGACCAAGACCTTCGTCATGCTCTCGGCGGCGGTCCTCTCCATCACCTTCGCGCCGGCGCTGCGCGACCTCCTGCTCACCGGCCGCATCCGGCCGGAGGCCGAGCACCCCGTCTCGCGCCTCATCATCCGGCTCTACCGGCCCTTCGTCTTCGTGGCGCTGCGCCGCCCCAAGTCGACGGTGGCCATCGGCCTCCTGGCCGTGCTCTCGGCGGTGCCCCTGGTGCTGCGGCTCGGCTCGGAGTTCATGCCGCCCCTGAACGAGGGCGACCTGCTCTACATGCCGACGACCTTCCCCGGCATCTCCATCGAGGAGGCGAAGCGGCAGCTGCAGCTGCAGGACCGGATCTTCCGGTCGGTGCCGGAGGTGGCGTCGGTCTTCGGCAAGGTGGGGCGCGCCGAGACGGCCACCGACCCGGCGCCGCTCAGCATGGTGGAGACGACGGTGCGGCTCAGGCCGCGCGACCAGTGGCGCCGCCTGCCGCGCGAGCGCTGGTGGTCCGGCTGGGCGCCGTCGATCCTGGCGCCGGCCCTGCGCCTCGCCTGGCCCGACAGCGAGCGCCTCTCCTGGGAGAGGCTCGTGGCCGAGCTGAACGCCCGGATGCAGCTCCCCGGCTGGACCAACGCCTACACCATGCCGATCAAGGGGCGCGTCGACATGCTCTCCACCGGCGTGCGCACGCCGGTCGGCGTCAAGGTGAAGGGGACCAGCCTCGCCGAGATCGAGCGGATCGGCGTGGCGCTCGAGGGGCTCTTGCGGCCCATCCGCGGCACGCGCAGCGCCTTCTACGAGCGGAGCACCGGCGGCCTCTACCTCGACATCGTCCCGGACCGCGACGCCCTGGCCCGCTACGGGCTCACCGTGGGCGACGTGAACCGGATCATCGAGGCGGCCATCGGCGGCACGCCCATCAGCGTCACGGTCGACGGCCGCACCCGCGCCACCATCAACGTCCGCTACCCGCAGGACCTGCGCAGCGACCTCGACCGGCTGCGGCGCGTGCTCGTGCCGGTCGGTGCCGGCCGCGGCGGCGGGGGCGGGGGCGGCATGGGCGGCGGCTCCGGCTCGCTCGCGCCGGAGCGGCTGCCCGAGCTGCGCCTGGCGCAGATGGGCATGGGCGGCGGCGATCC
>DASTGK010000174.1:0-4598 GCA_035719085.1 Anaeromyxobacteraceae bacterium | reverse complement strand
CCCGCTGCCCTCGCCGGGGCCGGGCCAGGCCCCGACCCAGGCGCCGCCCGCGCCGCAGCCGCGCTCCACCGTCGACACCGGCGCCGAGCCGATCGAGCCGCAGCCGGACGTCCCGCCGCCCGAGGGGGCGCAGCCGGCGCCGCAGCCGGGCACGGAGCAGTGACCATGGCCGAAGCACCCACCGAGATCCTGCCGCTCCAGGCGGCGCCGCCCGAGCGGACCGCGCTCGTGGCCAACGCCCCGGCGTGGCTCTGCGGCCGCCCGCTCGGCGAGATCCTCGTCGAGGTGGCCAGGCTCGACCCGGCCCGGCTCGAGGAGGCGCTCGCCGCGCAGCAGGGCGAGCACGCCGGCCTCCGGCTCGGCGAGATCCTGGTGAAGCAGAAGGCGGTCACCGAGGCCGAGGTGCTGCGGGCCCTCGCCATCCAGCTCGACCTGCCCTTCCTCGAGCGGGTCGAGCCGGAGGCGGTCGACCAGGAGCTGGTGCGCAAGGTCCCCATCAACTTCGCCAAGCAGGCGCTGGTGCTGCCGCTCGGCCTGGCCGGCGACGCGGTGCGCGTGGCCGTGGCCGACCCGCTCGACACCGCCGCGCAGGACTCGGTGGCGGTGCTGCTCGGCGCCCCGGTCTCGCCCGAGGTGGCGGCGCCGCAGGCGGTGCTCGACGCCATCAACGCGGCCTACGACCGGGCCTCGGACGAGCACGACAAGATCATGGAGGGGCTCGAGACCGAGGATCTCGAGAGCGTGGCCCACGAGCTGGAGGAGCCGGCCGACCTCCTCGACGCCGACGACGAGGCCCCCATCATCCGGCTCGTCAACTCGCTCCTCTTCCGCGCCGTGAAGGAGCGGGCCAGCGACATCCACATCAACCCCGAGGAGAAGGACATCTCGGTCCGCTACCGCATCGACGGCGTGCTGCGCGAGGTGATCCGCCCCCCGAAGCGGTTCCAGGCCTCCATCGCCAGCCGCATCAAGATCATGGGCGGCCTCAACATCGCCGAGAAGCGCCTGCCGCAGGACGGCCGCATCCGCATCAAGATCGCCGGCAAGGACGTCGACGTCCGCCTCTCCACCGTGCCCACCAACCACGGCGAGCGGATCGTGATGCGCCTGCTCGACAAGTCGAACGTCATCCTCGATCTCGCCGAGATCGGCTTCGAGCCGTGGCAGCTCAAGATCATGGACGGCCTCGTCACCCGGGCCCACGGCATCGTGCTCGTCACCGGCCCGACCGGCTCCGGCAAGACCACCACGCTCTACGCCGCCCTGGCCAAGATCAACTCGCCCGACCTCAACATCCTCACCATCGAGGACCCGGTCGAGATCCCGCTGCGCGGCGTCGGCCAGGTGCAGGTCAACCCCAAGATCGACCTGACCTTCGCCTCGGGGCTGCGCTCCTTCCTGCGCCAGGACCCGGACGTCATCATGGTCGGCGAGATCCGCGACCTGGAGACGGCCGAGATCGCCATCCAGGCCTCGCTCACCGGCCACCTCGTCCTCTCCACCGTCCACACCAACGACGCCTCGGGCGCCATCACCCGCCTCGTCGACATGGGGGTGCAGCCCTTCCTGGTGGCCTCGTCGCTCGTCGGCGTCCTGGCGCAGCGGCTGGTGCGCGTCCTCTGCCCCGAGTGCCGCAGGCCCTACGTGCCGACGCGCGAGGAGCGGGAGCAGGTGGGGCTCTCGGACGAGATCATGGCCCAGGCCGGCCACCCCAGCCACGTCTACAAGGCGCAGGGCTGCCCCGCCTGCCAGGGCACCGGCTACCTGGGGCGCACCGGCATCTACGAGCTGATGCTGGTCGACGACGACATCCGCGCCCTCATCCTCAAGAACACCGACTCCTCCACCATCAAGAAGGCGGCCGTGGACCGCGGCATGCTCACCCTCATGCAGCACGGCGCCTACAAGGTGGCGCGCGGCATCACCACCGCCGCCGAGGTGCTCTCGGTGACCGCGGAGGACCTGCACTGACGCCATGCCCGTGTTCGAGTACAAGGCGCTCACCGCCGGCGGGAAGGCGGTCCAGGGGCTCCGGGAGGCGGAGTCGCCCAAGACGCTGCGCGCCGCGCTCAAGCGCGACGGCGTCTTCCTCACCGAGGTGCTCGGCGAGAAGGCGCAGCAGGCCCAGGAGGCGCGCGACGTCAGCGTGCGCCGCTGGGTGCTCTCCCGCGTCTCCCCGGAGGACCTGGCCATCGCCACCCGGCAGCTGGCGGTGCTGGTCCACGCCGGCATCCCGCTCGTCGAGTCGCTGGCGGCCCTCATCGACCAGGTGGAGCACGAGCGGCTGAAGCGCGTCGTCTCCGACGTGAAGCAGCGGGTCAACGAGGGCGCCTCGCTGGCCGACGCCCTCGGGGCCCACCCGCGCGTCTTCAACACCCTCTACGTCAACATGATCCGCGCCGGCGAGTCCTCGGGCGCGCTCGACGTGGTGCTGGTGCGGCTCGCGGACTTCACCGAGAGCCAGGCGCGGCTCCGCTCCAAGGTCGTGGCCACCATGATCTACCCGGTGGCCATGCTCCTCGTCGGCGTGCTGGTGCTGACCGCCCTCTTCACGGTGGTCATCCCCAAGATCACCAAGATCTTCGAGGACACCAAGGCCACCCTGCCCTGGACCACCAAGATCCTCATCGGCGTCTCCACCTTCATGTCGACCTGGTGGTGGGCGCTGCTCCTGCTCGCCGCGCTCGGCGTGTGGTCCTTCTTCCGCTGGAAGGCGACGCCGGCCGGCCGGGCTCGCTGGGACCGCACCAAGCTCACCGTCCCCGTCTTCGGCCGGCTCATCCGCACCATCGCCATCGGCCGCTTCGCCCGCACGCTGGCGACGCTCCTGAAGAGCGGCGTGCCGCTCCTCGCCGCCATGGACATCGTGAAGAACGTGGTCGGGAACGTGCGGCTCGCCGAGGTGATCGAGCAGGCGCGCCAGGCCATCCAGGAGGGCGAGTCGATCGCCGCCCCCCTCAAGCGCTCCGGCGAGTTCCCGCCGCTGGTGCACCACATGGTGTCGGTGGGCGAGCGATCCGGCTCCCTCGAGGAGATGCTCGGCAACGTGGCCGACGCCTACGAGGACCAGGTCGAGACCACCGTCGCCGCCCTCACCTCGCTGCTCGAGCCGGTGATGATCATCGGCATGGGCGCGGTCGTCGCCTTCATCGTCTTCTCCATCCTGATGCCGATCCTCCAAATCAACTCCCTCGCAGGAGGCTAGCCCCCCGTGAACGCCCGGAAGCGCCGCGCCCAGCGCGGCATGACCCTCATCGAGATCATGGTCGTGGTCATCATCATCGGCCTCATCGGCACGGCGGTGGCCGTGAACGTCTTCGGCAACCTGGCCGAGGCCAAGGTGCGCACCGCCAAGACCGACCTCGCCAAGATCTCGGAGGCCGTCGACACCTACAAGGTGCTGCGCGGCCGCTACCCGACCACCGAGGAGGGGCTCAACCTCCTCATCCAGGAGAAGATCCTGAAGCCGAACAAGAACGGCAAGATCCTCGACCCCTGGGATCGCGACTACATCTACCTCTCGCCCGGCCAGGCCCACCCGGACGCCTACGACGTGAAGACCTACGGCGCCGACGGCGCCCCGGGCGGCGACGGCGAGAACGCCGACCTGGTGAACAACTAGGAGGACGCGTGGCGCTGCGGAGCGGACAGCGGGGCTTCACCCTGGTGGAGCTGATGATCGTGGTCGGGGTCATCGGCATCCTGTCCGCCGCGGTGGTGCCCGCCCTCGCCTCGGTCTCCGGCGCCAACGCGCGCCAGGCGGCCGGGGAGCTGGCCGGCTCCATGCGCTACCTCTTCGACACCGCCGCCCTGCGCCACGCCACCTGCCGCATGGCGCTCGACGTGGCCGAGCGGAGCTTCCGGGCCGAGTGCGCGCCGGGGGTGGCCGGCATCGCCCGCGACCCGGAGCGGGCGCCGGACGAGGCCGACCTGGAGGAGCGCTTCCCCGACGAGAAGGACGCCGAGCGGCGCAAGCTCCTCGCCAAGACGCGCTTCGGCGCCTTCGACGACCGGCTCCTGCCGCGCCGCGAGCTGCCGGGCCGCACCACCTTCGGCGAGATCCGCGTCGAGGGGCGGAGCCGGCCCGTGACCGAGGGGACCGCCTACGTCTACTTCTTCCCCGGCGGCCAGGCGCAGCGCGCCTTCGTGCCGGTGGTGGACGGCGACGCCGTCTACACGGTGGTGGTGGAGCCCTTCACCGGCCGCGCCCGCGTCGTCACGGGCAAGGTGGAGGCCGACAAGTGAGCGCCGCCCCGGGCCGCGCGCGCGGCTTCACGCTCCTCGAGGTGATGGTGGCCATGGCCATCCTGGCCATGGCGCTCGTCACCACCTTCGAGGTGGTGGGCGGCGCGCTCCGGAACCACGTCCGGGCCCGGCAGATCGAGACGGCCACGCTCCTCGCCCGGGCCAAGCTGGCCGAGGTGGAGGCCGGCTTCGAGGAGGACGGCTTCCGCGACTTCGACCAGGACGACGAGGGGACCTTCGACGAGCAGGGGCACCCCGAGGTGCGCTGGCACGTGAAGGCGGTGAAGCCGACCGTGGACCTCGGGCCCGAGGGCGTGGTGAAGGCGCTCACCGGCGCCGAGGGCGGGCTGGCC
>DASTGK010000173.1:0-6731 GCA_035719085.1 Anaeromyxobacteraceae bacterium | reverse complement strand
CCCGACCTCGTCCTCACCCTCATTGGCCCCGACCGCCCGGGGATCGTGGAGGCCATCGCCGAGCCCGTCGCCCGCCACGGCGGCAACTGGCTGGAGAGCCGCATGGCCCACCTGGCCGGCAAGTTCGCCGGCATCCTGCGGCTGGAGGTGGAGGACGCCCAGGCGGCGCCCCTCGCCGCGGCGCTGGCCGCCCTGGAGGGGCGCGGGCTCAAGGTGCAGGTGGAGCGCGACGACGCCCCGCCCGCCCCGCCCAACCTGCGCTTCATGGTGGTGGAGCTGGAGGGGATGGACCGGCCCGGCCTGGTGAAGGAGATCGCCCAGGTGCTGGCGGAGCGCGGCGTCAACATCGAGGAGCTGGTGACCGACCGGACCACCGCGCCCATGTCCGGCGAGGCCATCTTCCGCTCGCGCGCCCGGGTGCTCGTGCCGGCGCGCACCGACGCGGCCGAGCTGCGCGCGCGCCTCGAGCGGCTGGCCGGCGACCTGATGGTGCAGGTGACGCTGGGCGAGCCCGAGCAGCCCTAGCGGCGGGCCGGCCGTGGCGATGTGGGCGGATGGGCGACCTAGCCCGACGCAGCGTCCCCGGCACGGAAGGTGTAATGGATTCATGGTACTGGCCGCACCGCGTGGCCGGTCGTGGCGCTCGCCGGTCCCCAAGGCGATCCAACCCCTGATCCTCCCTGGAGCACACATGCCCTCACCCCGTCTCCTCGCCTCCCTGGCGCTCGTCGCGCTGGCCGGCTGCGGCAGCTCGTCGAAGAACACCTCCTGTGACCCGGTGGCACAGTCCGGCTGCTCCGGCGCGCAGGTCTGCGAGAGCGTGCAGGGCGGCCAGCCCGCCTGCTTCGACCCGGTCGTGCTGAAGGGCAAGGTCTTCGACCTGGCCGCGCCGGCTGGCGGCCTCGACGCCGCCCGGGTGGTGGCGCTCGACGTGAACGGCGCTCCGGCCACCGGGGTCGCCACCTCGGCCGCGACGACCGGCCTCTACTCGCTCGCCATCCCCTCGAGCGCGCGCAAGGCCGACGGCACGCCGGTGGGCGTGAGCCTGACGCTCCGGGCCGACCGGGCCGGCTACGACAGCTTCCCGTCGGGCCTCCGGGTGGCCCTGCCCATCTCCACCGCCTCGGCGACGCACACCGGCGGGCAGTGGGTCGTGCAGACGTTGCAGACCGACATCGGCCTCGCCGCCATCGCCTCGGCCCCGGCCGGCGTCATCAGCGGCAGCGCGGCCCGCCCGGCGTCGGGCGGCGGCGTCCTGGTGGTGGCCGAGAACACTGCGACCAAGGCCGGCTACACCGCCATCCCCGGCACCGACGGTGCCTACAAGATCTTCAACGTGCCGGACGGCACCTACGAGCTGCGCGGCTTCGCGGCCGGCGCGAACTACGTGCCGGTGACCGTCACGGTCGCGAGCGGCGTCGCCACGCCCACCTCGGCCGCGCTCGTCCTCGCCACCGGCGCGGCCGCCGCGACCGCCACCGTGAACGGCTCGGTCAACATGGTCGCCGGCACCACCTGGCCGACGACGAGCGTGCTCCTCGTGGTCGCCTCCACCTACGACGCGAGCGAGCACCGCGGCGTGGCGCCCCCCGGCCTGCGCGCCGGTGACGTCTCCAACACCTGGACGATCGCCGGCATCCCGGACGGCCACTACCGCGTGCTGGCGGCCTTCGAGACCGACTACCTGGTGCGCGACCCCTCCGACATCGGCGGCACCGCCGTCCTCGAGTTCCAGGTGGTGAACGGCCAGCCGCTCCTCATGGACGGCACCACCTCGGCCGCGACCATGCAGGTCTTCAAGATCACCGGCGCGGTGCGGCTGCTCGGGCCGATGCAGGACGCCACCGGCGCCTGCGCCACGCTGGCGTCGCCCCCGGCCGACCCGACCACCATCCCGGCCGGCGCCTGCACCACCAAGCTCACGGCGCCGGAGATCGCCTGGACGGTCGACTCGGCCTACTCGGCCGCCGACACCTTCGAGGTGACGGTGGCGGACGACGCCGGCGTCGAGGTCTGGAAGGCGGACGTGGCCAAGGGGACGAGCAGCGTCGCCTACGGCGCCACCGGCACGGGCATCACCACCGTGACCCCGGCGGCGGCGCTCGTCGCCGGCCACACGTACCAGGCGCGCATCGCGGCCAAGAAGAGCACCCAGACGCTCTCGGTCTCCGAGGACCTGCTGGGCGTCTTCACCTACCAGCCGTAGCCGCTATCCTCCGCGCGCGCCGGCCGGCACCCCGCCGGCCGGCCGCCGGAGCCGCAGCCGCCAGACCCGCTGGCCGGTCTCGAGGTACCGCTTCTCGCGCGTCGACGGGATCTCGCCGTCGAGCGCCTCGGCGAAGCGGCCCGGGCCGGCCTCGTTCTCGAAGCCGACCTCCTCGAGCCGCACCACCGCGTCCTTCGCGTACCGCTCCACGTCGGTGCGGAAGTCGAGCAGCCCGCCCGGCGCCAGCAGCCCGAGCAGCAGGCTCGACATCCGGTCGTCGACGAGCCGCCGGTGCACGTGGCGCCGCTTCCACCAGGGATCGGGGAAGTGGACGTGGATGGCGGCGAGCGAGCCGGCCGCGAAGAGGCGCGGCGCCAGCAGCCGCGCGTCCCCCTGCAGCACGAGCACGTTGGCGAGGCCGCGCGTCGCGGCCTTCTCGGCCACCTCGCGCGCGAACTTCTTCCGCTGCTCGATGCCGACGAGGGCGCTCCCCGGCCGCAGCCGGCCGAAGGCGAGCGCGTAGCCGCCGTGGCCGCAGCCGATCTCGAGCTCGAGCCGCGCGGCGGCGTCGCCGAAGCGGGCCCGCCAGTCGGGCAGCCGGTCGAGGGCGATGGGGGCTTCGTCGAGGCCGGAGAAGATCATCGGGCGCCCCATCTACCATGATAGAAACCTGGCGTGATCCGCCCCGCCCGCGCCGGCCTCGTCCCGCTCCTCGCCCTCCTCCTCGCCACCGGGTGCAGCCGCTGCGGCGGGCCCGCGGGCGGCCCCTCGGCCGAGCGCTTCGTGCCGGCCGGCGTGGCCGGGGTGCTCGTCATCCCGGAGGTCGGCACCGCCTCGCGCCAGGCGGCCGCGCTCCACGGCGCGCTCGCCGCCATGCCGGGCGGCGAGGAGCTGAACCAGGTGCGCACGCTGCTCGGCGCCCAGCTCTCCTTCGACCCGTTCGACCCGGCCTCGCTCGAGGGGGCCGGCGTCGACGTGCGGCGCGGCCTGGCGGTGGCCGAGCTCGCACCCGGGGCCGATCCCGCGGCGGCCCGGCCGCTGCTCGTCGTCCCGGTGGGCGACGCCGCCAAGCTCGACGCGCTCGCCACCCGCATCGCCAAGGAGCGGCTCGGCGCCACGGTGAAGGCGCAGGAGAACGCCAACGGCCGCGCCTTCGACGTCTGGCGCCGCGCCGCCGGCGAGCCGGCCCTCCTCTCGGTGGCGGTGGTGGAGCGGACCGCGCTCGTCTCGGCCGGCCCGCAGGGGCCGGACGTGCTCCGCACCGTGCTCGGGCTCGACCCGGCGCTGTCGCTGGAGCAGAGCGCCGCCTGGAAGCGGGCCCGCGCCGCCGCCGGCGACGGCCTCTCGATCCAGTTCTTCATCCCGCCCGGCTCCCCCGCCCTCGCCAACCTGCCGCTGAGCGACGGGCTCGTGGCCGGCCTCTCGGCCAGCGCCAAGGACCTCCGGCTCGTCGGCGCGGCGCTGCTCGGGCCGCAGGAGTCGCGGCTGCGCCCGCTCGCCGGCACCGGCATCGGCAAGGCCGGCCCGACCGCGCTCGACCCGGACACGGTGCTGGCGGTGCGCCTCTCGGCCGCCCCGGCCGCCGCCCTCCGGCTGGCCCGCGAGGTGAACCCGTCGGCCTTCGCCGACCCGGCGCTGGAGAAGGCGGCCGAGGCGCTCGAGCCGGGCGTCGACCTCGGCGTCGGCCTGGCCGCGAAGCCGGAGCTCTCGGCGGCGGTGGCGGCGGGCGGCCAGCTCGACCCGCTGCGCGTGGCCCGCTTCGAGCTCGTGGCGACGGCCAAGGATCCGGCGGCGCTCCGCCCGCTCTTCGACGACCTGGCCAAGGCGGGCGGCGGCGTCGCCCGCGACGGCCGCTGGCGCGTGCCGGCCGGCCAGGGCGAGGTGGCCTGGACGCTCGCCGGCAAGACGCTCGCCCTCTCGGCCGGGCCGAAGGGCGGGCTCGACGCGCTCGCCGCCCGCGCCGCCGGCCAGGGCAAGGGCTTCGCCGCGCCCACGCCGACCGCGGCCCAGGCGCTCGCCGGCGGCCTCGGCGGCGCGGTGCTCGACGGCCGCAACCTGGTGAAGGCGCTGAAGGCGCTCCCCCCCGAGGCCTACGGCACCGGGCCGGACGCGGTGGTGACCCGCGCCCTCGTCGAGAAGCTGGCCGAGCCGGCCGGCCGCGCCGGCACGCTCTCGCTCCAGGCCGACCTGCCGGCTGGCGCGCTGCGCCTGGCCTTCGTGGTCGAGCTGGCCGAGCCGCCCAAGGCGCCGTGATCTCGCTCGCCGGCGTCACCCGCTCCTTCCACGACGGCACCCAGGAGCTGCCGGTGCTCCGGGGTGTCGACCTCGAGGTGGCGGCGGGCGAGCTCGTGGCGGTGGTGGGCGCCTCCGGCTCGGGCAAGTCGACGCTGCTCTACGTCGCGGGCGCGCTCGACGCCGGGTTCGGCGGCGAGGTGGTGGTGGCGGGCGAGCGGCTGCGCGGCCTCTCCGGCGTGGCGCTCGCCACGCTGCGCAACCGGAAGATCGGGTTCGTCTTCCAGGCCTTCAACCTGGTGGCCGGCCTCTCGGCCCTCGACAACGTGCTCCTGCCGGAGCTCCTCCGGCGCGGCGAGCCGGCCCGGCGCCGGGCGCTCGTGCCGGGCGCGCTGGCGGCGCTCGAGCAGGTGGGGCTCGGCGCCAAGGCGCACGTCCGGCCGGCGCTGCTCTCCGGCGGCGAGCGGCAGCGGGTGGCGGTGGCGCGGGCGCTGCTGGCCCGGCCGCCGGTGCTGCTCGCCGACGAGCCGACCGGCAACCTCGACGCCGAGAGCGGCGCCGCGGTCATCGCCCTCTTCGACGGGCTGCGGCGCGACGGGACGTCGGTGCTGGTGGTGACGCACGAGGAGCGGGTCTGGCGCGCCGCCACGCGGGTGGTGACGCTCGTTGAAGGGAGATTGTCGTGAGGCTGCGCGCGCTCCTGGCGGTGGCGCTCGCCCACCTGGGCGGCGACCGGCGCGCCGCGCTGGTGGACGCGGCGGCGGCGGCCATCGGGGCGGCGGCGCTGGTGCTCTTCGTCGGCCTCGGCCTCGGCGTGGGCGAGGCGGCGCGGCGCATGTTCCCGGCCGACGCCCGGCTCGTCGAGGTGGTCCCCTCGAACGTCGGCCTGGGCGGGCTGCTCGGCGGCGGCAAGCTCGACGACGCGGCCCTGGCGCGGCTGCGCGCGCTGCCGGGCGTGCAGGCCGCCTGGCCGCGCCAGAACCTGCAGGTGGCGGTGGCGGCCGCCGAGCCGCCCCGCGGGCTCGAGGGGGCCTGGCCGCCCGGGATGACGCTGCAGATCCCGATCGTCGGCATCGACCCGGGGCTCGTGGCCGAGGACACCCGCCACGGCGTCCCGTTCCTCGACCCGCGCGGCGACGAGCCCATCCCGGTGGTGCTGTCGCGCCGCCTCGTCGAGGTCTACGACAAGACCATCGCGCCGACCTGGGGCGTGCCGGGCCTGCCGCGCGGCTTCGAGCCGGTGGGGCTCGAGCTGCCGGTGCGCATCGGCCTCTCCATCGTGCCGGGCAAGAGCGAGCGGCTGGTGCTCGACGGCCGGATGCGGCTGGCCGGCCTCTCCGACCGGGTGCCGATCTACGCCATGGCGGTGCCGCTCGAGACGGTGAAGCGGCTCCACGCCCGCTACCGGCGGACCGACCCCGGGTACGGCCAGGTGACGCTGCTCGCGGCGCGCCCCGACGACGCCCCGCCCATCGCCGCGGCGGCGCGGCGCATGGGCTTCGGCGTCGACCAGTCGGAGCGCTCCACCGCCGAGCGGGTCGGCACCGTGGTGACCATCACCACCGGGGCGCTGGCGCTGCTGGCGGCGCTCATGACCGGCCTGGCGGCCCTCGCCATCGCCCGCTCGCGCGCGGCCAGCGTGGCGGCGCGGGTGAAGGAGATCGCGCTCCTGCAGGCGCTCGGCGCCACCGGCGGCGACGTGCGGGCGGTGGTGCTCATCGAGGCGCTCCTGCTCGGCGGCGCCGGCGGCCTCGTCGGCGCCGGCGTCGGGCGCGCGGCCGGCCTGGTCGGCGACCTGGTCTGGCGGCGGGTCATGCCCGACTTCCCGTACCGGCCGGAGACCTTCTTCAGCTTCCCGGCCTGGCTCCTCGCCGCCGGCTTCCTGGTGGCGGCCGGCGCGGCCGTGCTCGGCGCCCTCGGCCCGGCCACGAGCGCGGCCCGGGTCGATCCGGCGCGGGCGCTGTCGTAGCGGCTACCCGTTCACCGGCACCACCCGCAGCGAGCGCCCGACCTGCAGCCGGTGGTGGCGCGGGTCGCCGATGCCGTTCAGGCGGCAGAGCTCCTGCAGCTCGAGGCCGGCGCGGCGCGCGATCGACCAGAGCGTGTCGCCCGCCTTCACCTTGACGAAGGCCGGCTCGGCGGCGCGGGCGGTCGCCACCGCCGGGCGCGCGGCCGGGACCGGCTCGGCGGGCGGCGCGGGCTCGGCGGGCGGCGCCGTCAGCGCGGGCTCCGCGGGAGCGGCCTGCTCGTCGTCGTCCTTGTGGCGCCCGGTGATGCCGTCCTTGAACTCGCG
>DASTGK010000172.1:0-6052 GCA_035719085.1 Anaeromyxobacteraceae bacterium | reverse complement strand
GCCGTCCCCCCGCCCCTGCCGCCGCAGCCCAAGGCGGCCGAGCCCATCCGGCTGCAGCGTCCGGTGGCGGCGCCGGCCCCCGCCACGGTGAAGGCCGGCGCGCCGGCGCGCTCCGGCGCGGGCGGCTTCCGGGCCGACCAGGAGGACCAGTACGACATCCCGGCCTTCCTGCGCCGGGGGCCGCGCTCCGACGGGTAGCCGGGCCGGCGAGGGCCCAGACGACGACGGCCGCCCCTCGGGGCGGCCGTCGCGCGTCTCAGGCGGTGATGGTGGGGCCTAGAAGGCGACGCCGACGCCCAGCTTCACGCCCTCGCTGCCGAGCTCCAGCCGCAGCGAGGTGGAGGAGCGGAGCCGGTAGATGAGGCCGATCGACGGCTCGAGGAAGAGGCCGGCGTAGGTCGGGTGGGTGCCGGCGTTGTTGTTCCAGCCGTCGAACCAGCCGAACTCGTAGCCGAGGTCGAGCTTCGGGTAGAGCGCGAACTGCGGCGTGAGCCAGAAGTCCCACATCAGGCCGGCGCGCGGGCGCAGCGCCCAGAAGACGTAGTCGTAGTTGTAGAACGGGCTGCGGTAGCCGTAGGCGTAGCGGACGAGGTCGGCGCCGAACTCGAGGTCGATCGAGTCGCGCACCTGCGCCCCGCGGATGAGCCCCTCGGGGAGGAGCGGCGTGCGGTAGCGGCCGCCGATGCCGAAGCCGTTCTGGTAGCCGTCGGCGTAGCCGTAGCCGGCGCCGAGGATGAGCAGGCCAGAGAGCTCGTTGCCGCCGCCGCGCGCGGCCGTCGGCTCGGCGGCGTGCGCCGGGGCGGCGGCGAGGAGGGCGGCGAGCAGCGGGATGAGGGCGAGGCGTCGCATCGGATCTCCGTTGGTCGGGGTTCGGAGCCGGGGACGCCGAGGCGCCCGGCCGGCTCGGACCCCTTACATGGCCCCGATCCGGTCCCCGGATCAAGGGATTCCCGCCGCGCCGTCCCACTGGTAGGGCGGCCGCCCACCTCGTCGCCCATCGGGCGCCGCGCGTCGCGGTCACCCGCGCGACAGGCGCGGGGCGACGAGCCGCAGCGATCGGTCGTACCGGTAGTTGATCCCCATGTGGCCGTCCTCGAACTCCTCGTGGACGACCTCCACGCCCCCCGCGCGCAGCGCCTCGGCCACCTGGCGCGCGCCCCACCGCAGGTTGAACTCGTCGCGCGTGCCGCAGTCGACGAAGACGGTGGCGAGCCGGCGGTAGGCGTCGAGCGAGGCCGGCACGAAGCGGACCGGGTCCTCGGCCAGCCAGCGGGCCCAGACGTCCGGGCGCACCCGGCCGCTCGGCAGCTCGAACGGGAGCGCCGCGCCGAGCGGCGCCGCCGGGTCCGGCGAGTAGGCGGCGCTCATGGCGATGACGTTGAGCACCGGGTGGTCGGCGCCGGCGAGCCGCGTCTCGCGCGCCCGGCGCACCGCCCCGGCGAGCCAGGCGGCGGGGTCGCCCCCGGCGGCGAGGAGCGCCGCGGCCGCCTTGGGCAGGTCGGGGCCGTAGCACCACTCGAAGCCGGCGTCGCCGGCGTGGCAGGCCAGGTGGCCGAAGACGTCCGGCCGGTCGCGCCCGAGCCGCAGGGCGCCGTAGCCGCCCGAGCTCTTGCCGACCACGGCGCGCGCCGCCGGCTCGGGCCGCGTGCCGAGCGCCGCCTCGACGAAGGCGGTCACGTCGTCGGCCACGTAGTCCTGGTAGCGGCCGATGGCCGGGGAGTTGGTCCACTGGCTGCCGCCGAGCGCGGTGAAGCCGTCGACGAAGACGGCCACGAAGGGCGGCAGCTCGCCGGCGGCGGCGAGCGCGTCGATCCGCTCCGGCACGGTGGGGCTGAAGGCCGAGACGTTGAGCCAGCCGCGGGCGCTGCCGGTGAAGCCGTGCAGGAAGTAGACGGCCGGCAGGCCGCGCCCGTCGGCGCGCCCGGGGGGCAGGAGCGCGAAGAGCGGGCGGCGCGAGGGATCGCCGAGCGGGTTGCCGCGCAGCGCGGGGGCGTCGAGCTCGAGCTCGAGGAGTCGGCCGTGCATGGTGCCGCATGATACCGCCGGCCCGGCCGGCGGCGCCGGCAGCGCGCTCAGCGGCCGCGCGCGAAGACCAGGCCGGTGCGGCTCGTCAGCTTGGTGGTGCGGGCGAGCAGGTCGCGCGCCTCGTCGTAGAGCGCCTCGGCGTCGCCGGTGGCGGTGGGGCCGGAGAGCTCGCCGATGCGCGCCAGCAGGTCGAAGACGCGCAGCAGGTGCTGGTGCGCCAGCAGCAGGTCGCGCCCGAGCCGCGCCCCCTGCCGCGTGTAGACGAGCCCGCCGTGGAAGAGGCGCGACAGCGCCTTGCGGTTGAGCTCGTCGACGGCGCGGCAGCGGGCCTGGAACTCGCGCAGCCGCCGCGCCTCGCGCGCCGCCGACAGGTCGACCACGCCCTGATCGCGGGCGGCGCTGCGGGCGGCGGGGCGAGTGGTCGACATCGACGCGGGAGCCTAGACCCGCCGCGCGACGCGGGTCAACCGAGCCGGGCCCGTTGACACGCGCCGCGCCGCGCGCTCCGCGCGATGCCTCCGCCTCCGCCTCAGCGGAGGGCGACCGCCGCCAGCTCCTTCACCCGCGCCAGCGCCGCGCCGAGCCCGGAGGCGTCGGGGCCGCCCGCCTGCGCCAGGTCCGGCTTGCCGCCGCCCGAGCCGCCGACGAGCTTGGCCGCCTCGCGCACCAGATCGCCGGCCTTGAGCTTGCCGGTGAGGTCCTTGGTGACGGCCACCAGCAGCACCGCCTTGCCGTCGGCCTCGGCGCCGAGCGCCACGACGCCGGTGCCCAGCTTGTCGCGCAGCTTGTCGGCCAGCTCGCGCAGCGCCTTGGCGTCGCCCTGCACCTTGGCCGCGAGCACGCGCGCGCCGTTCACCGCCTCGGCCTGGGCCGCCAGGTCGCCCGACTGCGCCGCGGCCAGCTTGCCGCCCGCCTCGTCGAGGGCCCGCTCCAGCTCCTTGATGCGCTTCTGGGCCGCCTCGATCTTGGCCGAGACCTCGAAGGCGCCCGCCTTGAGCAGCGCCGCCGACCGGCGCAGCTCCTCGTCGGTGCGCTGCGCCAGCTCCACGGCGCGCGGGCCGGTGTGGGCCACGATGCGGCGCACGCCGGCGGCGATCGACTCCTCGCTGGCGATCTTGAAGAAGGCGATGTCGCCGGTGCGGTGCACGTGGGTGCCGCCGCACAGCTCCTTCGACGGCCCGAGCGCCACCACCCGCACCGTCTCGCCGTACTTCTCGCCGAAGATCATCATGGCGCCGGTCTTGCGCGCGTCCTCGAGCGCCAGCACCTGCGTGCCGGCCTCGGCGTTCTGGCGCACCAGGTCGTTGACCCGGCGCTCCACGTCGCGCAGCTCCTCGGCGGTGAGCGGCTGGAAGTGGGCGAAGTCGAAGCGCAGGTGGTCGGGGGCCACCACCGAGCCCGCCTGCTTGACGTGCTCGCCGAGCCGCTCGCGCAGCGCCAGGTGGAGCAGGTGCGTGGCCGAGTGGTTGGCGCGGATGAGGTCGCGCCGCGCCCCGTCCACCGAGAGCTCGACCTTGTCGCCCACCGCCAGCTCGCCCTCCACCACCTCGCCGGCGTGGGTGACGAGCCCGGGCACCGGGCGCAGCGCGTCGGTCACCTTCACCGCGCCGCGCGGCGCCCGGATGGTGCCGGTGTCGCCCACCTGGCCGCCCGACTCGCCGTAGAACGGCGTGACGGCGGTGAAGACCTCGACCTCGTCCCCGCGCCCGGCCCGGGTGGCCCGCGCGCCGTTCACCACGAGCGCGATCACCTCGCTCGAGGCCGCCTCCGCGTCGTAGCCGAGGAAGCGGGTCTCGCCGAGCTCGGCGGCGATGGCCTTGTGCAGGTCGGTCACCGCCAGCTCGCCCGAGCCCTTCCACTCGGAGCGGGCGCGCTGCGCGGCGAGGTGCGTCTCGAACCCGGCCTCGTCGACCGAGAGCCCCTTCTCGCCCACCACCACGCGGGTGAGGTCCATGGGGAAGCCGAAGGTGTCGTAGAGCTGGAAGGCCACCTTGCCGGGCAGCACCCGCTCCCCCGCCCCGGCCATGCGCGCCATCTCCTCCTCGAGGATGACGAGCCCCTTGTCGAGCGTGCGCCGGAAGCTCTCCTCCTCCTGCTGCGCCACCTTGCGGATGAAGGGCTCGTTGTCCCGGGTCTCCGGGTAGGCGGCGCCCATCTCGGCGAGCACCGCGCCGCAGACGTCGGCCAGGAACGGCCTCTCCAGGCCGAGCCGCTTCCCGTGGCGGATGGCGCGCCGCATGATGCGCCGGAGCACGTAGCCGCGCCCCTCGTTCGAGGGCAGCACGCCGTCGCCCACCAGGAACGTGGTGGCGCGGGCGTGGTCGGCGATGACGCGCATCGAGACGTCGTCGGGGGCCTGGCTGGCGCCGTAGCGCTTGCCGGCGATCGCCTCGATGGCCCGGATGATGTTCTGGAAGAGGTCGGTGTCGTAGTTGGAGCGCTTGCCCTGGGCCACCGAGGCCATGCGCTCCAGGCCGGCGCCGGTGTCGATGGAGGGCTTGGGCAGCGGCGTGAGCTTGCCGTCGGCGCTCCGCTCGAACTGCATGAAGACCAGGTTCCAGATCTCGAGCCAGCGGTCGCAGTCGCAGGCCACCCCGAGGCAGCGGCGGCCGGCCGCCTCCTCGGCGCAGGGGACGTCGTCGCCCTGGAAGTAGTGGAGCTCGGAGCAGGGGCCGCACGGGCCGGTGTCGCCCATGGCCCAGAAGTTGTCCTTGGCGCCGAGCTTGTAGATGCGGTCGGCCGGGACGCCCTGCGCCTTCCAGAGCTCGAAGGCCTCCTCGTCCCAGGGGAGCCCGCCCTCGCCGTCGAAGACCGTGGCGGCGAGCCGCCCCTTGTCCAGGCCGAGCCACGCGTCGCTCGTCACGAACTCCCAGCCCCAGGCCACCGCGTCCTTCTTGAAGTAGTCGCCGAAGGAGAAGTTGCCGAGCATCTCGAAGAAGGTGTGGTGCCGGGCGGTGAAGCCGACGTTCTCGAGGTCGTTGTGCTTGCCGCCGGCGCGGACGCACTTCTGCGAGGTGGTGGCGCGCGTGTAGTCGCGCTTCTCCCGCCCGGTGAAGACGTCCTTGAACTGGACCATGCCGGCGTTGGTGAAGAGGAGCGTCGGGTCGCTCTGCGGCACGAGCGAGGAGGAGGCGACGCGGCGGTGGCCGCGCTCCTCGAAGAACCGGAGGAAGGCGTCGCGGATCTGGGCGGCGGTCGGGGTCTTCATGGGCGTTGTAGGCCGGCGGCACGGGAGCGCCGGAACCGTTTGAAATAACAGAGGTGAAGGGCGAACGCCACGGCTGGGGCCGTGGACGCCGCGGCGGGGTCGTGGTCTCCTGCCGCCCGTGACCTCCCTCATCCTCACGCTCATCGGTCCCGACCGGCCGGGCCTCGTCGAGGCGCTCGCCGCCCCCGTCGCCGAGCACGGCGGCAACTGGCTGGAGAGCCGCATGGCCCACCTGGCCGGCAAGTTCGCCGGCGTGCTGCTCGTCGAGGTGCCGGACGAGCGGGCCGGCGCGCTCGTCGAGGCGCTCGGCCGGCTCGAGCGGGTCGGCCTCGAGGTGGTGGTGGAGCGCTCGGCCCCGGCGCCGGCGCCGGCCGGGCGCCCCTTCGTCGTCGACCTGGTCGGCCTCGACCGGCCCGGGCTGGTGCGCGAGATCTCGCAGGTGCTGGCCGAGCGGGGCGTCAACATCGAGGAGCTGACCACCGACCGGGCGGCGGCGCCGATGTCCGGCGAGCTGCTCTTCCGCTCCCGGGCCCGCGTGCTCGTGCCGCCGCGCACCGACGCGAACGAGCTGCGGGCGCGGCTCGAGCGGCTGGCCGGCGACCTGATGGTGCAGGTGACGCTGGGCGAGCCCGAGCAGCACTAGCGGCGGGCCGGCCGCGGCGGTGTGGGCGGATGGGCGACCTCGCCCGACGCTGCGTCCGCGGCACGGAAGGTGTAATGGATTCATGGTACTGGCCGCGCGGCGTGGCCGGTCGCGGCACTCGCCGGTCCCCAAGGCGATCCAACCCATGATCCTCCCTGGAGCGCACATGCCCTCAC
>DASTGK010000171.1:0-4401 GCA_035719085.1 Anaeromyxobacteraceae bacterium | reverse complement strand
GCACCGCCGGGGCGGCGCGCAGGCCCAGCGCCGCCTGCACCTCGGCCAGCAGGAAGGCGCTCGCGTCCTTGGCGTAGCCCTTCTCGATGCGCACCACGGTGCCGTCGCGCGCCACGAGGAAGACCGACGGGAGCGGCGCCGCGTCGCCGAGGTAGCGCTTGGCGAGGAAGTTGAAGCGGTCGGAGAGGACCGGGTAGCCGACCTTGTTGGCGGCGATGAGCCGCTTCGCCGCCTCGATGCCGGCCTCGTCCTTGTCGAGGCTGATGCCGACGACCCGCAGCCCCTGCGGCCGGTACATGGCGTCGAGCTGGGCGAGGAAGGGCAGCTCCTTCTTGCAGGGGCCGCACCACGAGGCGAAGAAGCTGAGGAGCACGAGCTTCGCGCCGGGGTCCTCGGCGCCCTCGCCGACGTACCTGTCGAGCGGCAGCCAGGTGGTGCCGGCGACGTCCGGGTTGAGCGTCTTGAGCGAGAAGCCGGGCGCCGGCAGGCCGACGCCGATCTCGTCCTCGGCGGCGGCGAGGCCGGGGGCGATGGCGAGGAGCAGCGCGGCGGCGGCGAGTCGCATGGCGGGGATCGTGCCCGAGTCGGGCGGCGCGGCGCCGTCCCGCGACCGCCCGACAGGCGATCGGGTCTCTGGGTGGATGTGTGGAATCAGGCGCGCTTCAGCGCTTCAGCGCCTCGGCCAGCTCCGCCAGCTTCACCGGCGTCTCGGCGCGGGTGGCCATGTCCTTCAGCTTGGCCTCGCCGGCCGCCACCTCGTTGCCGCCGAGCACGAGCGCGTAGCGCGCCCCCACCCGCTCCGCCTGCTTGAACTGGCGGTTGAGCTTGCCGCCGCGGGCGTCGAGGTCGCAGGCGACGCCGGCCTTGCGGAGCGCCGAGGAGAGCGCGAGCGCCGCGGCCGCGCCGGTCGCGTCGGCCGAGACGAAGAAGACGGCGGGCGAGCGGTTCGGGATGGGCCGGCCGAGCGCCTCGAGGATGAGCGCCAGCCGCTCCATGCCGAGGCCGAAGCCGATGCCGGGCGTGGGCGGGCCGCCCAGCGTCTCGACGAGGCCGTCGTAGCGCCCGCCGCCCGCCACCGCCGACTGGGCGCCGAGCGCGTCGGAGGTGAACTCGAAGGCGGTGCGGACGTAGTAGTCGAGGCCGCGCACCAGCCGCGGCTCCACCGTGTAGCGGACGCCGAGGGCGTCGAGCCCGGCGCGCACGGCGGCGAAGTGGTCGCGGCAGCCGTCGCAGAGCCGCTCCAGGAGGCGCGGCGCCTTCTCCAGCACCGGCTGGCAGCTCTCCACCTTGCAGTCGAGGACGCGCAGCGGGTTCTTCTGCGTCCGCTCGCGGCAGTCGCCGCAGAGCGACGACGCGTTGGCGCCGAGGTAGGCGCGCAGGTCGGCCAGGTAGGCCGGCCGGCAGGCGGCGTCGCCCACGGTGTTGAGCTTCAGCGTGGCGCGCACGCCGAGCCGCGAGAGGAAGTCGTCGAGCAGGGCGATCTGCTCGGCGTCGATGGCCGGCTCGGCGATGCCGAAGGCCTCCACGCCGATCTGGTGGAACTGGCGGTAGCGCCCCTTCTGCGGCCGCTCGCGCCGGAACATGGCGCCCAGGTAGAACCACTTCTGCGGCCCCTCGACGAAGGCGCCGTGCTCGATGAAGGCGCGCACCGTGCCGGCCGTCCCCTCGGGGCGGAGCGCCAGCTGGTCCTCGCCCTTGTCCTCGAAGACGTACATCTCCTTGTTGACGATGTCGGTCTGCTCGCCCACGCCGCGGGCGAAGAGCGCGGCCGGCTCCACCACCGGGGTGCGGACCTCGCGGTAGCCGTAGAGGGCGAAGACCTCGCGCGCCACGGCCTCCATCTCGTGCCAGCGGCCGACCTGGGCCGGCAGCACGTCGTTCATCCCCTTCACGCCGTTGATCTTCGCGCTCACGCTCTGCCTCGCTCTGGTGACGTCGCGGCGCCTAGGCGGCGCCGATGGCCTCGCCCACCCGCACGCGGGCGCCCGGGACGAGCCGCGGATCGAGCCGGACGCGCCCCGGCTCGAAGAGCAGGATCACCGTCGAGCCCATCTCGAAGGCGCCCAGCTCGGCCCCCTTCTCGACCGGCAGCGGGGCCTCGTAGTCGTGGCCCCGCACGCCGTCGGCCCCGGGCTGGTCGGTGGTCGGCACCCCGTGATCGTAAGCGGCCCGCACCCGCCCCACCACCGTGGCGCCCACCGCCACCACGGCGACGCGGCCGAGCGGCGTCTCCTGGACCGTCACCAGCCGCTCGTTGACGGTGAAGAGGCCGGGCACGCGCCGCACCGACGCGGCGTTGACCGGCCAGAGCTCGCCCGGCACGTAGCGCCAGCCGGTGACGCGCCCGCCGAGCGGGAAGTGGATGCGGTGGTAGTCCTGCGGCGAGAGGTAGATGGTGGCCCAGGCGCCCCCCTCGAAAGCCCCGGCCAGCTTCGGGTCGGCGAGCAGCGCCCCCACCCGGTAGTCGATCCCCTTCGCCTGGATCATCCGGCCGGCGGTGGCGAGCCCGGTCTCGGAGACGACGCCGTCGACCGGCGAGACCACCACGCCGTCGCCCGGCGCCACCGGCCGGCGGCCCGGCAGGAGCGGCCGCGCGAAGAACCGGCCGAAGGTCGGGTAGGTCTCGAGCGGCGGGCACTCGGCGAGGTCGATCCGGTAGCGGCGCGCGAAGGACCGCATGGCCGGGCGCAAGAGCCAGCCCGGCAGCGCGGCGTCGGTCAGCCGCCCGACGAGGCGCGACAGCGCGTTCTTCGGGAGGAGGCGCAGGGCGCCGATGAAGAGCCGGTCGTTCATGGGGGCGCGCATCCTACCAGACGCGGCGCGGCGGGCCAGCGAGGGTTCCCCTCGGCGCGCGCCCCGGGGCGCCCGTGGCGCCGCGCCCCCGGCCTCCGTAGAATGGCGGGGCGCATGTGCCGCCTCTTCGGCCAGCACGCCCACCCCGACCTCGACCGGAGCGACGCGCTCTGCAGCGCGCACAACGCGCTCCGCTTCCAGTCGCACAAGCACCCGCACGGCTGGGGGATCGCCTGGTACCGGGACGGCGCGGTGGAGGTGCGGCGAGGCCTCCTGCCGGCCCACGCCGACGACGCCTTCGTGGCGGCCGGGCGCGAGGCCCGCTCGCAGGTGGTGGTGGCCCACGTGCGCGACGCCAGCGTCGGGCCGGTGGCCACCGAGAACACCCACCCCTTCGTCCACGGCCGCTGGGTCTTCGCCCACAACGGCACGGTGGCCCGCTACAGGCGCTCCGAGCCGGTGCGCCAGGCCATCGAGGCCGAGATCGACCCGGGCTTCCGCCGCCTCCTCGAGGGCGACACCGACAGCGAGCGCTGCTTCTTCCTCCTGCTCACCCGGCTCGCCGCCCGCACCCGCCTCGACCGGGCCACGCTGCTCGAGGTGGACGAGGCGCTCACCGAGGTGACGCGGACGGTGCAGCGGATCGCCGACGTCCCCTCGGCCAAGCCCTCCGCGCTCAACTTCCTGGTGAGCGACGGCCGGCTGCTCGCGGCCCGCCGGCTCGGGCGCGACCTGCACGTCTCGACGGCGGCCGGGCCGGAGCGGGCCTTCGTGGTGGCCAGCGAGCCGATCGGGCACGGCGGGTGGACCGCCGTGCCCGATGGGAGCTTCGTGGGGTTCGACGGCGAGGCCTACTCGAGCCCCTGGATCGGGAAGCCGCGCGGGTAGCGGACCTCGTAGCGCAGCTCCACCACCTTCTCCTCCCGCGGCTGCAGCTGCAGCTCCCAGGTGCGGACGCCGGGCCGCTCCGGGTCCTCGCGCGTGGCCGGCGTCGAGCCGTCGAGCAGCTTCACCTTGATGGCCTCGTCGCGGCTCACCGGCACGAGGTCGAGCAGGCTCACGGCCACGGCGGCGCCGTAGCGGTTCTTCACGGTGGTGCGGACCCGGTACTTCACCACCTCGTCCTTCGAGACCAGGCCGGCCGTCTCGTGGCGCCGGTCGAGCAGCTTGCGCTCCACCTCGACGCGGGCGTCGGCGCCGAAGGCCAGCTTCAGCTCGCCGCCCGGGGGCGTGAGCGCCAGCGGCGCGCGGCCGACGAACTCGTCACCCACCGAGACGCGGGCCAGGCCGGGCAGCAGCGGCACGCCGGTCTCGTTCTGGATGGTGGCGGTGAGGAAGGCGGCCAGGTCGGCGCGCGGCGCGGCGGTGCGGCTCACGGCCGCCTTCATGGTGTAGCGGGCGAGCGCCACGGTGCGGGCGCGGCCGGCGCCGTCCACCGTCTCGCGGCGCGGCGCGGTGAAGGTGGCGGCGAGGAGCCCCATCGACGCCTCGGCCTCCGGCGTTTCGACGGCCTGGTAGCCCTCCTCGGCCTTGCCCTTCGCCCCGGCCATGTCGGCGGCCATCGGCTGGGGGGCCGCCGCCGCCGGCGCGGCGCGGCCGAGGGCGCCC
>DASTGK010000170.1:0-8773 GCA_035719085.1 Anaeromyxobacteraceae bacterium | reverse complement strand
GCCTGCCTGGCGCTCGCCGCCCTGCCGCGGCTGGAGGGGGCCCGCGCCCGCCCGCGGCTCCAGCTCGTGGAGCGGGGCTGCGCGCTCGGCGCGGCGGCCGCCTGCACCGAGGCCGGCGTGCTCCGCTCGCAGGGGATCGAGGCGCAGGACCCGGAGCGGGCGGCGCAGCGGTTCGAGCGCGGCTGCGCGCTCGGGGCGGCCGGCTCCTGCGCCCGGCTCGGCCTCGCGCTCCTCCACGGCGAGGGCGTGGCGAAGTCGCCCGAGCGCGGGCGGGCGCTCCTCGCCGCCCACTGCGAGGCGCTCGGCGCCGAGCCCTGCCTCGACGCGGCGACCGCCTGGCTCGGCGGGACGGCGCCGCTCCTCGAGGGCGACCTCGGCCCGGAGCTGCTCGACGCCCTCTGCCGGCGCGGCAGCGCCCCCGCCTGCCACCGGCTCGGCCGGATGGTGCAGGAGGGGAAGCGGGCGCCGGGCGACGCCGACCGCGCCGCCTCGCTCTACGCCACCGCCTGCGACGGCGGCGTGGCCGACGCCTGCGCCGACCTGGGCGTCCTCGTGCGCCACGGCGTGGGCGTCCCCGAGGACGCGGCGCGCGCCCGGGCGCTCTTCGAGCGAGCCTGCCAGGCCGGCTCGGCCGACGGCTGCCGCCGGCTCGAGGGCGACGGGGACTGATAGCGCCGTGGCGCTGCCCGCTTTGCAGGCAGGCGCCGCACCTCGCGGCCGGTTCGTTGCCGCCCCTGCCGGGCGGCGATACCATCGGCGGCGCCACGCGCACCCTTCACCGAGGAGACGGCATGCTGGGCGATCACATCCGGGCGCTGAAGAGCGGCAAGTGGGTCCACGCCATCGATCTCGGCGACCAGCGCGTGCTCCACCTGCAGGAGCAGCCCGGCCTCGCCCCCGGCGACCGGCTGGTCCGGGTCTACAAGCCCGACTTCACCGCCGGCGCCGAGCGCGTCGAGCTGGTCGTCCACCGCGAGCGGACCTACCAGCCTCGCGCCGTGGTGGCCCGCGCCTGGAGCCGCTTCATGGATCCCTCGGTGCTGGCCGCCTTCACCGACTCGGAGCAGTTCGCCGCCTGGTGCAAGATCGGCCGGATGCCGGAGCACGCCGCCGAGGAGGCGGCGCCGGCCGCGGAGCCCGCCCCCGCCGCCAAGCCGGCCAGGGCGGCGCCCGCCGCGAAGAAGGCCGCCGCGGTGGCGAAGCCGGTGGCGGCGAAGAAGGTCGCCGCGACGAAGCCCGCGCCGACGAAGGCGCCGACGAAGAAGCCGGCGAAGGCCGCGCCCAAGGTGGCGAAGCCCGCCGCCAAGGCCAGGCCGGCCGCGAAGAAGCCGGTCGAGAAGGTTGCCAAGGCGCCCGCCAAGAAGCGGGTGGCGCCGGCCAAGAAGGCGGCCGCGCGCGCCACGCCCAAGAAGAAGGCGGGGGCGAAGAAGGGCGCGGCGCGGAAGAAGAGGTAGCCGGGCGGACGCTAACGCCCGTGGACCGACGCCTGCGCCCACATCTCGTGGGGCGCGCGCAGGTCCTCCATGATCGCCACGCCAAGGGCGCAGGCGAGGAGGACGGCGATGGCGAGCATCCAGGGCCGGAACGGGAGGAACTCCTCCGGCTGGCTCCGCTGGCGCTCACCCTCTGGCGGACGGGGCATCGTCATCCTCCCAAGAAGCTAGATCGCGATCAGGGGTGCGCGCAACCCCGTGACCACAGGGACGGAGCGATCGTCACACTGCGCCCTTTCGGGGGAAAGTTGCGGCCGCCGGGGGGAGCGGTATGACCCGGGGCCATGGCCCTCCTGCCCGCCCTCGCCGCCCTGGCGCTCGCCGCCGGCCCCGCGCCCCGCACCTTCCGCGTCGACTACCTGCACACCGGCACCGCCACCGCCGAGACCTTCGCGCTCGACCGGCTGGTGCTCGAGCCGCTCCCCTTCCCCGGGCGGCCGGCCGGCGCCATCGACGAGACCAACCTCGGCAAGTTCCTCTTCGAGGTCCGCGACCGGGCCACCAACCGGCTCGTCTACTCGCGCGGCTTCTCCTCGATCTACGGCGAGTGGGAGACGACGGCCGAGGCGCGCGTGGCGGCCCGCACCTTCTCCGAGTCGCTCCGCTTCCCGGCGCCGGCGGCGCCGGTGCAGGTGATCGTGAAGAAGCGCGGCGAAGGCAACGCCTTCCGCGAGGTCTGGACGCTCACCGTCGACCCGAAGGACCAGGAGGTGGACGACGCGCCGCCGCCCTCGCCCGGGCCGGTCATCGCCATCCAGGAGAGCGGGCCGCCGGCGGAGAAGCTCGACCTCTTGCTCGTCGGCGACGGCTACACCGCCGCGCAGCGCCCCAAGTTCGAGGCCGCCGCCCGGCGGCTCGTGGCCGAGCTCTTCGCCCACGAGCCCTGGAAGAGCCGGCGGGGCGACGTGAACGTGTGGGGGCTCTGCCCGCCCTCCGACCAGCCGGGCGTGTCGCGCCCCTCCACCGGCCAGCACCGGCGCAGCCGCGTCGGCGCCACCTACGACGCCTTCCGCTCCGAGCGCTACGTCCTCACCTTCGAGAACCGCTCGCTGCGCGACGTCGCCGCCTTCGCCCCCTACGACGCGCTCGCCATCCTGGTGAACGGCGAGACCTACGGCGGCGGCGGCATCTTCAACCTGTACGCCACGGTGGCGGCCGACTCGCGCTGGGCCGGCTACATCTTCGTCCACGAGCTGGGCCACTCGGTGGCGGCGCTGGCCGACGAGTACTTCACGAGCGACACCGCCTACCTGCCGCCCGAGGGACGCCCCGAGCCGTGGGAGACGAACGTCACCGCCGACGCCTCGGGCGCCAAGTGGGCCGACCTCGGCACGCCCGGCCTGGCGCGCCCGACGCCGTGGCCCAAGGAGCAGTTCACGGCGCGGGCCAACGAGTTCCAGGCGAAGCGGAAGGCGATCCGGGCGCGCAACGGCCCGGAGCGCGAGATGGACGAGCTCTTCCTGGCGCAGCAGCGTGAGGAGACGGCGCTCCTCGCGCCGCTCGCCGGCCAGGTCGGCGCCTTCGAGGGGGCCAACTACGAGGCGGCCGGCTACTACCGGCCCCAGGCCGACTGCGTCATGTTCTCGCGCGACCCGGTCCCCTTCTGCGCCGTCTGCCAGCGCGGCCTCGCGAGGGTGATCGACCTCTACGCCGGGCCGCGGGGCAAGTAGGGCCCAACATCTTGGCTCCCTCCTCCTCGAGGGAGAGGGCCGGGGTGAGGGAGCTGCCTGCACCCTCGCCACGAGTCTCGCCGTGCGGCGAGCCTACGGCCGGGGGAGCTCGGACCACCTTCACGCCTCGCCAGCGTCCAGCACCGCCTTGAGGTCGACCACCGGCGTCCCATCGACGGCCTCGAGCGGCCCGACGCGCAGCCGCGCCCCCTCGATGGCGCGGACCGTCACCCGGTGCAGGCCGAGCGGGTTGGGCCGGTGCGGCGAGCGGGTGGCGAAGACGCCGGCGATCGGGTTCTGCGGATCGCCGCGCGGGTGGACCTGGAGCCGCTGGCGGTCGGCCTGGTGGAGCCAGGTGACGAGGATGAGCTCGTCGCCCGCGGCCACGCCGAGGAGCGCCGGCAGGTAGGCCGGGTCGAGGTCGATGGTGGCGTCGGGCGCTCCCTCCGATCCCTGCCGCGGCGCCTTCTTGCGATCGTGCAGCTCGGAGCGGACGACGCCGATGGGGCGGAGGGTGAGGTCCATGGGGGATGGAGAGTAAGGCCCGCCGCCCGGCGCGGCCACGGACCGGCGGGGCGCGCCCTGATCGCTCTGACGCATCGCGCCCTGACGGCGCGGGCCACCTGTGGTCTCTTGCGCCCGCAACGATCGCGCCCCGCGACGCGCGACCCGACCCGGAGACCCGTGATGACCGGCGCGAACCCGTACGCCTACCCGCTCCTCGTGAAGCGGCTGCTGCAGAACCCCATCGTCAGCGCGCCGGACCAGGAGATCGTCTACCGCGGCGTCCGCCGGCACACCTACCGCGACCTGCACGCCCGCGTCGGCCGGCTGGCCAACGCCCTCGAGCGGCTCGGCGTCGGGGCCGGCGACACGGTGGCGGTGATGGACTGGGACAGCCACCGCTACCTGGAGTGCTTCTTCGCGGTGCCGATGATGGGCGCGGTGCTCCACACCATCAACGTCCGCCTCTCGCCGGAGCAGATCCTCTTCACCATCGAGCACGCCGAGGACGACGTGCTGCTCGTCAACGCCGAGTTCCTGCCCATCCTGGAGCAGATCCGCGGCCGGCTCTCGAACGTGAAGAAGATCGTCCTGCTCGTCGACGACGACCACAAGGCGCCGGCCACCACCGTCCCCGTCGACGGCGAGTACGAGGCGCTCCTCGCCGCCGAGGCGCCGGAGCGCGCCTTCCCGGACCTGCCCGAGGACACCCGCGCCACCACCTTCTACACCACCGGCACCACCGGCCTGCCGAAGGGCGTCTTCTTCACCCACCGGCAGCTGGTGCTCCACACGCTCGGCGTGCTGGCGGTCCTCTCCACCACCGAGTCGCAGGGGCGCTTCCACCGCGGCGACGTCTACATGCCGCTCACGCCCATGTTCCACGTCCACGCCTGGGGGCTGCCGTACGTCGCCACCATGCTCGGCGTGAAGCAGGTCTACCCGGGCAAGTACGCCCCCGACCACCTGCTCCAGCTCATCGCCCGCGAGAAGGTGACGCTCTCGCACTGCGTCCCGACCATCCTGCACATGCTGCTGCGCACGCCGGGCTCGGAGAAGGTGGACCTGCGCGGCTGGAAGGTGCTGGTGGGCGGCGCCGCCATGCCGACGGCGCTCTGCAAGGCGGCGCTGGAGCGCGGCGTCGACGCCTTCGCCGGCTACGGCATGAGCGAGACCTGCCCGGTGCTCACCCTGGCGCAGCTCGACCCGGCCGACCTCGCCCTGCCGCTCGACGAGCAGGCGGAGCTGCGCTGCCGCACCGGCCGGCCGCTCCCGCTCGTCGACATCCGGGTGGCCGGCGACCGGCTGGAGAGCCTGCCGCGCGACGGGAAGAGCACCGGCGAGCTGGTGGTGCGCGCCCCGTGGCTGACGCAGGGGTACCTGAAGGAGGAGAAGGCCTCCGAGCGGCTCTGGGCCGGCGGCTGGCTCCACACCGGCGACGTCGCCTGGCAGGACGGGCGCGGCTACGTGAAGATCACCGACCGGACCAAGGACGTCATCAAGATCGGCGGCGAGTGGATCAGCTCGCTCGAGCTCGAGGACGTCATCGGGCGCCACGCCGCCGTGGCCGAGGTGGCGGTCGTCGGCCTGCCCGACGCCAAGTGGGGCGAGAAGCCGCTGGCGCTCGTGGTGAAGAAGCCCGGCGCGACGGTCGACGAGAAGGCGCTGCGCCACCACGCCCACGCCTACGTCGAGAAGGGCGTGGTCAACCGCGGCGCGCTGCTGCTCGAGATCCGCTTCGTCGACGCCATCGACAAGACGAGCGTCGGCAAGGTGAACAAGGTGGCGCTCCGGCAGAAGCACGCGGGAGCGTGACTCGGGCAGCAAGCCCGAAACCGCACCCGAACCCGAACCCGAACCCCGGGGCCGTACCCGTGCCCCGTGTGACCGTGTTCCGTGCCCGGCACTTCCGTGCCCCGAGGGGCACGGGCGACGGGCCACGGGACTCACGGAGACGGAGCACGCGTTCGGGTTCGGGTTCGGGTTCGGGTTCGGAGACGTACCGATGGATCTCAGGTCCGCGCGAACCCCTCCGCCTCGCCGCGCGCGGCCCGCTCGAGCGGCAGGAGCGCGGCGAGGAGGGCCGCGTGGAGCGGCACGGGCACGCCCGCCTCGCGCCCGAGCCGGACGACGGCGCCGGTCTGGTCCTCGAGCTCGCTGGGGCGGCCGGCGGCGAGGTCGCGGTGCATCGAGACGGTGGAGGCGGGCGGCACCGCGTCCACCTTGGCGAGCGTCCGCTCGACGAGCGCCGGGTCGAGCACCACGCCGCGCGCCCGGGCCACCGCCACCGTCTCGGCGAGCAGCCCGGCGAGGAGCGCCCGCGTCTCCGGCGTGCGGCGCATGGGGAGGGCCGGGGCGCGCGACGCCGCGCCGAGCGCGCCGAGCGGCTCGACGAAGAGCAGCTTCTCCCAGGTACCGGCCTCGATGTCGCCGCTCACCTCGGCGCCGATCCCGGCCGCCTGGAGCGCGCCCGCGAGCGCCTCGAGCCGCGGCCGGAGCGCCGTACCGGGCCGGTCGCCGCAGATCACCCGGGGCGGCGTGCCGGCGTGCTTGATGCGGCCCGGCGCCTCGGCCCAGGCGAACATGAGGCAGTAGCCGCCCGCCACCTGCGCCGGTGGCAGGGAGGCGGCCAGCCGGGCCGCCGCCTCGACGCCGTTCTGCAGCGGCACGGCCACGCCGCCGCCGGCGAGCAGGGGCGCGAGCGTCGGGGCGAGCGCGGCCACTTGCCAGGACTTGACCGCCACGAGGACGGCGTCGCAGGGGCCGGCCGCCGCCGGGTCGTCGGTGACGAGCGCCGGGCGCGCCGTGAAGGCGCCGAGCGGCGAGTCGACGGCGAGCCCGCCCGCGCGCACCGCCTCCAGCGTGGCGCCGCGCGCCACCAGCACCACCTCGTCCCGCCCGGCGCGGGCGAGGAGCCCCGCCAGGAAGCCGCCCACGCCGCCGGCGCCCACGATCGCGATCCGCATGGCGCCGTTTTAACAGAGCCGCCACCGCCCCGCGGTATGATGAGGCCCAATGAGCCCGAGCGTCTCCGAGGTCGTGGCGTTCATCCAGGGCCAGCTCCCCAGGCAGCAGCACTTCTTCGGCTCGAAGGCGGCCGACAAGGTGCTCGCCTTCGTCGCCAGCACGGCGCTGCCCGGCACGATCCCCTCGGTCTCGGCGCACCGGCTGCTCGGCCTGGAGCGCGGCCAGGGCGCCTCCGAGCTGCTGGTCCGGCTCGCCGGTGCGCTGCCGCGCTCGCCCGGCGCCGGCGAGGCGGCCTCGGTCTGCCTCTTCAACCAGTACGTCGGCTACCAGGTGAAGACCCGGCTCGACGGCCGCGGCGCCGCGGTGGAGCCGGCCGGGGGCGGCACGCTGGTGCGCGGCGCCCACGTCTACACGCTCCACCACAGCCCGTTCATGATGACCGCCTTCGAGCGCATCCCGGTGGACGAGGTGCTCGGCGCCGTCGGCCAGGTCCCCCACGCGCTCGTCGGCGTCGGCGCCCAGGTGAACCTCTCCCCGCGCTTCAACTGGCACACCGAGGTGCGGGCCGGCCGGCTGCTCCTCTTCCACGGCGACGGCCTGCCGCTCAAGACCTACCTCAACCTCAAGTCCAACCCGCGCGTCGTCCGCGCCCTCGTCGACCCGACCACCTTCCGCGGCTTCCTGCTCGAGGGGCAGGTCGACGAGCTGCCGCCGCAGGCCGAGCCGGTCGCCTACGAGGCGGTGTGCCAGGGGTTCGCCGCCGGCGGCTGGGGCCGACCGGCCCGCGTCTTCCGCTTCACCACGAGCGCCATCCGCCCGCTCGCGCCCGAGGGGTAGCGGCGCGTGCAGAGCCCGGCCGACTTCCTGGCGCGCTGGCACTACGCCGGCCTCTTCCTCGTCATCCTGGCCGAGGAGGCCGGCATCCCGCTGCCCATCCCCGGCGACCTCTTCATCGCCGCCATGGGCTTCCTGGCCCACCAGCACGCCGCCGCCTTCCTGCCGACCGCGGCCGTGGTGACGGCGGCGACGGTGCTCGGCGCCACGGTGCTCTACCTCGTGTCGCGCCACGCCGGCCGGCCGCTCCTCGTCAAGGTGGCGCGGCGCTTCGGCTTCACCGAGGCGCGCGAGCAGCGGCTCGAGGGCTGGCTCACGCGCCACGGCGCCACGGCGGTGGTGGTGGGCCGGCTCATCCCCGGGCTGCGCATCGTGATGACGGTGGTGGCGGGCGTGCTGCGAGTGCGCCACGGCACCTTCGTCGTCGGCACCTTCTTCGCCGGCATCGTCTGGTCGACCATCTACTTCTGGCTCGGCTGGCTGGCCGGCGCCGGGTACGAGCGGCTCGCCGGCGAGGTGCCGCTCGAGCGGCTCTGGCCGCTGGCGGCCGGCGTCGCCGCGGTGGCGGCCCTGCTCGTGCTCTGGCGCTGGCGGGCGCGGCGACCGGCGCCTGACGGCGAGGGACCGAATCCGTAGGCTCGCCGCACGGCGAGGCATCGTGCGGTGTTACTGGCAGCCCCCTCACCCCCTGCCCTCCCCCGGTGGGGGAGAGGGAGCCAAGGCTTTGGGCCCTCTTCGGGGTTGTCCCGCGCGCGCGTGGCGGCGGCGGCCTGGTGGGACGTTATCGCACCCATGTGACGCCGCTTCCGCTCGCGCTCCTCGTCCTCGCCACCGGGCCCGCCGCGCCCGCGCCGACCGAGGCCGTCGAGGTGCCGGTGGACGTGCGCTCCCCCTGGACCGACCTCGCGGTGCGCACCGAGGTGGAGACGCTCCGCTCGGCGCGCCTCGCCTGGTCCGACCGGCGCGGCGTGCGCGAGGCGGTGGCCCGCTTCTACGCGGCCCGGGACTGGACGCCGGCCTGGCTCCTTGCCGGCCGCCCCACCCGCGCCGCGCTCGGCGTGGCGGCCGTGCTGGCCGGGGCCGAGGCGCGCGGCCTCGACCCGGAGGACTACGGCGCCCCGGCGCTCGCCGACGCGCTCGCCGGCCTCGCCACCTCGGTGGCGCTCCTCGACGACGGCCGGGCGGCGGCGCTCGACGTCGGCCTGACCGTGGCGGCGCTGCGCTACGCCGGCGACGTGCGGCGCGGCCGCGTCGACCCGGCGCTCCTCGGCCACGAGCTGCCGCCCGACGCCGCCCCGCCCGACC
>DASTGK010000169.1:0-6102 GCA_035719085.1 Anaeromyxobacteraceae bacterium | reverse complement strand
GGCGGCGGGGCGGGGGCGGCGATCGGCGGCGCGCGCAGGGCGACGGCGGCGGCGCGGAGGTGGTCGCGCCGCTCCTTCGGGAAGCAGGCGGAGCGGCCCGGGGCGCCGAGCCGCTCCAGCATGGGGCGCGCCCGGTCGAGCACGGCGCGCCGCACCGCCGCCTCGACCTTCTCGCCGGGCAGCGGCGTCACGCGCACCGAGGTGGCGAAGACGAGGTCGCGGTCGCCGGCCAGCGCGAGCCGGAGCGTGACGAGCAGCTCCGGCGTCCGCTCACGGGCCCGCCCCTCCACCGTGCCCCAGAGCGCGCCGTCGGCGCGGAGCAGCTCGGCGAGCTCCACGGCCGTCGCGCCGGAGACCCCCTCCGGCAGCTCGAGCGGCGTGTCGGCGAAGAGGGCGCGCAGCTCCTCGACCGGCAGGGCGCGCGTGCGCCCGGGGTCGAGGCCGGAGAGCACGGCCTTGGTCGCGGCGCCGGCGGCGAGCGGCGCGTCGCTGGCGTTCTCGAGGGGCGCCACCACCAGGCAGCGGACGCGGGCCAGCTCGGCCTCGCGCAGCAGCTCGCCCGGCGCGCCGCCGGTGGCGGCGGGCTCCGGGGCCCGGAGGGTGGCGCAGGCGGAGAGGGCGAGAAGGGCGAGTGCCAGCGGGCGCATGGACGGGCATCGTACCCTGGGTCGGGCGGTCCAGGGGGACCCAGCCGGGACGGCGGCCCGGTGACGCCGTCACCCTTCCGTTGCGCGGCCTCCATCACCCTGTCACCGTGGCGTGCGGTAAAGGCCGCCGTGACCACCGTCCTCCTCGTCGACGACGAACGCGATCTCCTCTCGGTGCTCGACTTCAACCTTCGGGCGGCCGGGTTCGAGACGATCCTCGCCACCCGCGGCGAGGAGGCGCTGCTGGCGCTCAAGCGCCGCATCCCGGACCTGGTCCTGCTCGACCTGATGCTGCCCGACATCCCGGGCACCGAGGTCTGCCGGCGCATCAAGGCCGAGCCCCGCACCAAGCACGTGCCGGTGGTGATGCTCACCGCCAAGGGCGAGGAGGTGGACCGGGTGGTCGGCTTCGAGCTCGGCGCCGACGACTACGTGACCAAGCCCTTCAGCGTCCGCGAGCTGGTGCTGCGGCTCAAGGCGATCCTGCGCCGGGCCGGCGGCGGCAAGGCGGCGGAGCGGCCGCGCGAGCAGGTCGGCCCCATCCGCGTGGACGTGGACGCCCACCGCGTCTTCATCGACGGCGCCGAGGCGGTGCTGACGCCGCTCGAGTTCCGGCTCCTCTCCACCTTCATGGCGCGGCTCGGGCGCGTCCAGTCGCGCGAGCAGCTGCTCGAGGACGTGTGGGAGATGTCGCCCGAGGTGGAGACCCGCACCGTCGACACGCACGTGAAGCGGCTGCGCGAGAAGCTCGGGAGCGGGCGCGACCTGCTCGAGACGGTGCGCGGCGTGGGCTACCGGCTGGTCGACCCGGCCGAGCAGGGGCAGGGGTAGCTGGTGGCCACGCTCGGGCGCACCCCGCTGTCGGCCGCGCTGAAGGCCCTCAAGGCCGAGCTGGCCGGCGGCCCGCGCGCCGACCTGGGGCGCGAGGTCTCGGAGCTCGGGGCGCTGCTCCTCGACCGGGAGCTGCGCCGCTTCACCACCGTGCGCGACCCGGCCGAGCAGGAGCTGCTCTCCGGCCTGCCGGACGCCGCCGCCATCGTGGCCAAGGACGGCCGGGTGCGGGTGTGCAACGCCGCCTTCGACGCGCTCGCCGCCGGCGGCCGCGCCACCGGCATGACGCCGCTCGAGGTGACCCGGAGCGCCGACCTCTCGGAGGCGGTGCGCCGGGCGCTCGAGGGGACGGCGCGGCGGCTCGAGGTGGAGCTGCCGCGGCGGGCGCTCTCGGTGCAGCTCACGCCGCTCCTGCGCGGCGAGGTGCTGCTCCTCGCCCGCGACGTCACCGAGGAGAAGCGGGCCGCCGCCACCCGCCGCGACTTCGTCGCCAACGCCTCGCACGAGCTGCGCACGCCGGTGGCCGCCATCCGCGGCGCGGCCGAGACGCTGCTGGCCGGCGCCATCGACCAGCCGGAGGTGGCGCGCGGCTTCGTCGAGATCGTGCACCGCCAGGCCGAGCGGCTGGCCCGGCTCACCCAGGACCTGCTCGACCTGTCGCGCCTCGAGTCGCGCCAGGTCCGCTTCGACGTCGCCCCGGTCGACCTCGCCGCGCTGGCGCGCACGGTGATCGAGCTGCACGCCCCCGCCGCCGAGAAGAAGGGGCTGAAGCTCCTCGCCGACGTGCCCGCCGGGCTCGGGGCCTTCGCCGATCTGCGCGCGCTCGAGCAGGTGGTGGTGAACCTGGTCGACAACGCCATCAAGTACACGCCGTCGGGCAGCGTCGCCGTCCGCGCCGCGCCCCGCGGCGACGACGTGGTCATCACCGTCGCCGACACCGGCCCGGGCATCGAGGCGCACCAGCTGGCGCGCATCTTCGAGCGGTTCTACCGGGTCGATCCGGGCCGGGCGCGCGAGGCCGGCGGCACCGGCCTCGGGCTCGCCATCGCCAAGCACCTGGTGCAGGGCATGTCGGGCGAGATCCAGGTGGAGAGCGGCGCCGAGGGGACGCGCTTCCACGTCCGGCTGCCCGCCGCCACGCTCGCCTCCGAGTCGCTGCCGCGCGGCGCCTAGCGTCCCCCGAGCCCGGGACGCGCCCGCCGCGACTCCGCGGAGCGTCTCACCGACGGTGACGCGTTCACGCGATCGTCACGAGCGCGACCCCCCCGCGCCACCGCCCGCCCCTAGAACCGCCGGCAACCGAGCCAGCGCTCGTTCCATCTCACAGACAAGGGGCAGTGACATCATGTTCAACCGCTTCATCGCCGTGCTCGCCGCCGTGGCGCTCGCGCCCGCGGCCGCCCTCGCGGAGGGCGAGGCCGCCGTCGATCCCGCCGCCGTCGAGGGCAAGGTCGACGCGCTCGCCGAGCAGTACGCCGAGACCAAGGGCGACGTCATCAACCTGAAGAAGCTGAAGTTCTCCGGCTACGTCCAGGCCCGCTGGGCCTGGAACGAGGCGGTCAGCTACAACAACTCCGCCACCGCCACCACGCCGACCACCCCGGACCAGAACGGCTTCTTCATCCGCCGCGGCCGCTTCAAGGCGGTCTACGACGCCGACTGGTCGCAGTACGCCCTGCAGCTCGACGTCATCCCGAAGGGCGTCGGCATCAAGGAGGGCTACGTCACCATCAAGCTGCCCCAGGGCTTCGCCGTCGACGCCGGCCTCCAGCTCTTCCCGTTCGGCTACGAGGTCTTCGCCCGCTCCTCGTCCGACCTCGACACGCTCGAGCGCGCCCGCGTCACCCGCGCCTTCCTCGGCGGCGAGTACGACCTCGGCGTCGCGCTCCGCGGCAAGCTCTCGCTCGTCAACTTCAAGGTCGGCGTCTTCAACGGCAACGGCATCGACTCGGGCCAGGTGGGCCGTGACAACGACCAGCTCAAGGACGTGATCGGCCGCGCCTGGGTCGACCTCGGCATGGTCACCGCCGGCGCCTCCGGCTGGTACGGCAAGACCCGCAACTACGCCCGCGCCGACGACAAGGTCTACGACCGCAACCGCGTCGGCCTCGACGTCCAGACCTACCTCGACCTCCTCCCCGTCGGCGGCACCGCCCTCAAGGCCGAGTACCTCTGGGGCCACACCACCATCGGCACCGCCAACGGCGATCTGGGCGCCGGCGGCAACCTCCCGGCCGCCACCTCGGCCGCCCCGGTCCCGACCGGCTCCGGCTGGTACGGCCTCGTCACCCAGAACGTGGGCGACCAGCTCCAGCTCGCCGGCCGCTACGAGCAGTACATGCCGAACCACACCCTCGACGTCAGCACCGGCGCGGGCGTCAAGGTCCAGCAGGAGCTCCAGCTGGCCGCCCACGCCTACGTCGGCTCGGGGCTGAAGCTCACGGCCGCCTGGTTCCACCCCATGAACGGCACCAAGGGCCCGACCGCGCCGTCGGACCCGAAGGCCGACCAGGTCATCCTGCAGGCCCAGGCCAAGTTCTAGGCGCTCCGTGACGGGTTCACGCGTTCGTCACGCGGACGTCGTGGACCCGTCACGCGCCGTTCACCAGACTCCACGCACCCGCCTCCCAAGGAGAACGATCCCATGAAGCGTACGCTCATCGCCCTCGCCGCGGCCCTCGCGCTCGCGCCGGCCGCCGGCTCCGCCGCCGTCACCGTGAAGGGCTCCGACACGATGGTCATCCTGGCCCAGCGCTGGGCCGAGCTGTACATGAAGAAGAACGCCGGCAAGAAGGTCCAGGTGACCGGCGGCGGCTCCGGCATCGGCATCGCCGCCCTCATCAACGGCACCACCGACATCGCCAACGCCTCGCGCAACATCAAGGCGGACGAGTCGGCCAAGGTCCGCGACCGCTTCAACGTGCTGCCGACCGAGACGGCCATGGCCCGCGACGGCGTGACCCTCTACGTCAACGAGAGCAACCCCATCAGCCAGCTCACCCTGCAGCAGCTGCACGACATCTACGCAGGCGACGTCACCAACTGGAAGGACGTCGGCGGCGCCGACGCCCCCATCGTCCTCTACTCGCGCGAGAACTCCTCGGGCACCTACGTCTTCGTGAAGGAGGTCGTCCTCAAGAACGACGACTACGCCTCGAGCGCCCAGACGCTCCCCGGCACGGCCGCGGTCGTGAACGCCGTCTCCAAGGAGAAGAACGGCATCGGCTACGGCGGCGCCGCCTACGCCAAGGGCGTCAAGGAGCTCAAGGTCGTCGGCAAGGACGGCCAGGCCTACGCCCCGACCGCCGAGAACGTGAAGGCCGGCAAGTACCCGCTGTCGCGCGCCCTCTTCATGTACACGCGCGGCAAGCCGTCGGGCGAGGCCAAGGACTTCATGGAGTTCTGCCTCTCGGCCGAGGGCCAGGCCATCGTCACCCAGGTGGGCTACTTCCCGGTCAAGTAACGGCGTCACCGTTCCGTCACATGGCCGGCACGGCGACGCCACCTCGCAGTGAGAGATCCGCCACCGTGCCGGCCATCACCAACGCCACCGCAGCGAAGACGGCGCCGGGCGCCGCGGCCACCCCCGCGCCCGCCCGCGCCGTCTCCGCGCGCCGGCGGCAGGCCACCGAGTCGGCCATCGAGCTCGCCATCACGCTCGTGGCCCTCACCGGGATCGCCGCCGTCGTCCTCATCTTCCTCTTCGTGGCCCGCGAGGCCCTGCCGCTCTTCACCAGCCCCGAGCTGGCCAAGGAGACCGACCTCGGCCGCATGTTCCTGCCGCAGGTCTGGCGGGCCGGGCGCGCCGCCACCTTCGTCTGGCAGCCGGTCGGCACGGTCCCCAAGTACTCGATGATCCCGCTCTTCGTCGGCACCTTGAAGGTGACGGCGGTGGCGATGCTGGTGGCGGTGCCGGTGGGCATCGCCTCGGCCCTCTTCTCCTCCGAGTTCGCGCCGCGCCGCGTGCGCGAGGTGCTGAAGCCGGTCATCGAGCTGCTGGCCGGCGTCCCCTCGGTGGTCCTCGGCTTCTTCGCGCTGGTGGTGCTCGCCACCTGGCTGCAGTCGGCCTTCGGCTTCACCTCACGCCTCAACGCGGTCGGCGCCGGCCTGGCGCTGGCGCTCACCATCGTCCCGGTGGTCTTCACGGTGAGCGAGGACGCCCTCACCGCCGTGCCCCGCGCCTACCGCGAGGCCTCGCTGGCGCTCGGCGCCACGCGCTGGGAGACCGCCTTCCGCGTAGTGCTGCCGGCCGCCGCCCCCGGCGTGCTGGCCGCGGTGGTGCTCGGCTTCGGCCGCGCCATCGGCGAGACCATGATCGTGCTCATGGCCTCGGGCAACGCCGCCACCACCACCTGGTCCTTCGGCGACTCGATCCGCACCCTCCCGGCCACCGTGGCCGCGGAGATGGGCGAGGTGGTCTTCGGCGGCGGCCACTACGCCGTGCTCTTCTTCATCGGCATCGAGCTCTTCCTGTTCACCTTCGTCCTCAACAGCCTGGCCACCGTGATCGTGCGCCGGCTGGTGCGCCGCATGTCCGGTTCCGCCGCATGAGCCTCGGGTCCCGCAAGACCGTGGGGGCGGCCCTGGGCGGCCTGACCGGCGCCGCCGCCGCGCTGGTGGTGGC
>DASTGK010000168.1:0-2201 GCA_035719085.1 Anaeromyxobacteraceae bacterium | reverse complement strand
TCACCCCGGCCCTCTCCCCCGAGGGGGGAGAGGGAGGAGATCCGTGTGAACCCGGCCCCGACAGCTACCGCCGATGTGGAGTGAGTCACGTCCCCTCTCCCTCCCCGAGGGAGAGGGCTAGGGTGAGGGAGCGGCGAGCAGCTCCTCACACTGTTCGTGACGCCCCTCGACCGCTACCTCGCCGTCACCTCCAGCCCGGCCGCGCCGCCCAGCAGCTCGATCTCGTAGCGGTCCGCCGCCTCCGCGCCCCCGGGCGACTCGAGCACCACGGTGCCGCCGACGGCACCGAGCCGCTGGCTGTCGAAGACGAGCGAGGCCGCGCCGCCGGCCACGCGCAGCCGCGCCGCGGTGCCGGGCGGCCGGCGGAAGGAGACGTCGCTCGCGCCGCCGGTGAGCCGCACCAGCACCACGCCCGTGGGCGGCGGCAGCGTGACCGCGACGGCGTGGGCGCCGCCGCGGATCTCGAGCGAGCGCAGGTCGAGCCCCCGCAGGTCGGCGTCGAGCTTGGCGACGCCGCCGCGCAGCTCGAGCTCCCACGGCACCGCCGCGCTGAGCGACACCTGCGCCCCCTGCTTGCCCCAGCCGAAGGCGCCGAAGCGGGCATAGGCGATGGTGACGTGGCCGTCGCGGGCGGTCACCTTGGGCGGCTTGCCGTCGAAGCGGGCGGCGAGGAGGGAGCCCGCGGGCGCGTTGGCCCGGAGCTGCACGCGCGCCGCGCCGGCGCTGAACTCGAGCCAGCCGCGCGTTGCGCCGTCGAGCGCCACCGTCACCTCGCGCCCGTCGCCTGCCGGGCCGGCCGCCGCCTGGGCCGCCGCGCCGCGCAGCCGCCGCGACTCGGAGAGGAAGGCGGCCGCCGCCTCCTTGATGTACCCGGCGACGAGGCGCTTCTCCGCCGGGGCGAGCCGGCTGTCGAGCGCGTGGAGCGCCTGGTGGAGCGGCTCGTGGAGCCGCAGGATCCGATCGAGCCGGTCGCGGAGCAGCGTGACGATGACGCGCCGCCGGTCGTCCGGGTCGGGCTCGCGCCGCACGTAGCCGGCCTTCTCCAGCCGGTCGGCCACGCCGGTGACGGCGCCGGTGGTGAGGCCGGTCGCCTCGGCCAGCTGGCCTGGGGTGAGCGGGCCGCGCGCGTCGAGGAGCGAGAGGACGCCGAGGTCGGTCCGGTTGAGGCCGAGCCGGTCGGCCGCCACCTGCTGGAAGAGGTCCACCGCCTCGCCCAGGTCGCGCAGGCAGAGGGGGAGGTGCTCCTCGTCGGGTGGGCGCTGGACGCTTGACATGCCGCGCGGCTCCATCTAGATCGTCGGTATCTTAGTAACTAAGTAAATAGATGCGAGAGAAGTATAGCAGGGCGGAGGGTCGGGGGAGAGGGGGAGGCGTCACGCCCCAGCCACACCTTCCGCCTTGACTACGAGGACGAGCCGTCCTGAGGTTCGGGCGCGACGATCCCCGCCCGGGGGTCGGGAAGGCGAGGAGCGATCACATGGCCATCATCTCGGTGCGCGGCGTCACGAAGGAGTACCAGCTCGGCAAGACCATCGTGCCGGCGCTGCGCGGCGTCTCGCTGGAGGTGGAGCAGGGGGAGTTCCTCTCCATCGCCGGACCGTCCGGGTCGGGCAAGACCACGCTCCTCAACCTCATCGGCTGCGTCGACACCCCCACCGCCGGCACGGTGGAGGTGGACGGCCGGGACACGAGCCGGCTGAAGGAGCGGCAGCTCACCGAGCTCCGGCTCCACCGCATCGGCTTCATCTTCCAGAGCTTCAACCTGGTGCAGGTGCTCACCGTCTTCCAGAACGTCGAGTTCCCGCTCCTGCTGCAGGGCGGCACCACCAAGGCGGAGCGGCGCGACCGGGTGCTCGGCCTGCTCGAGGCGGTGGGCATCCGCGAGCACGCCCGCCACCGGCCGAGCGAGCTCTCCGGCGGCCAGCGGCAGCGGGTGGCGGTGGCGCGGGCGCTGATCACCCGGCCGCCGCTGGTGCTCGCGGACGAGCCGACCGCCAACCTCGACTCGCAGACCGGCGCCAACATCATCGACCTGATGCGGGACATGAACCGCAAGGACGGCACCACCTTCATCTTCTCGACCCACGACCCGAAGGTGATGAGCCACGCGAGCGCCATCGTCCGGATCGCCGACGGGCAGATCGCCGCGCGCGAGCGGCCGAACGGCGCGGGGACGAAGGGATGAGCGCGCGGAGCGACGC
>DASTGK010000167.1:0-2960 GCA_035719085.1 Anaeromyxobacteraceae bacterium | reverse complement strand
GACCTCGCGGCCATGCTGGCGAGGCCGGCGCAGCGGGAGCTCGACCTCGTGGTGGGGCGGGCGCTCGGCCTCTCGGCGCGGGAGGTGGAGCGGACGCGGACGGCGCTGTCGGAGCGCGTCGAGGCGCGGCTCGATCACGCCGCGGCGGTGCGCCAGCGGCTGGCGCGCGGCTGACGAGCCGACGGAGCGGCGCTAGCCCGCGGCCGGGGCCGGCTCGCCCGGGGTCGGCTCGCCGGGCGGCGGCTCCCCCTCCGGGCCCTCGGCGCCCTCGGCCGCGCCGGCCGGCTCCTTCGCCAGGCAGTCGGGGCAGGTGCCGACGAGCTCGTGGTAGTGCGACTCGAGCCGGTAGCCGTGCTTCGAGGCCACCTCGCGCTGCAGGATCTCGAAGGCCTCGAACTCGAACTCGATCACCTTGCCGCAGGTGCCGCAGAGCAGGTGGTCGTGGTGGTGGCGGCCGAAGGTGGTCTCGTAGCTCTTGGTGTCGGCCGCGATGATGGCCGGCTGCAGGATGCCCGCCTCGGCGAGGAGCGGCAGCGTCCGGTAGACGGTCGCCTTGGAGCCGCGGATGCCGCGCGCCTTCAGGTCGCCGATCAGCTCCTCGATCGGGTAGTGGCCGTCGCGCGCCAGCGCCGCCTCGACGATGGCGGCGCGCGCCTCCGTCAACCGCAGATCCTTGCGGTGCAGGAACCGCTCGAACCGCTCGAGCGCGGCGCGCGTCTTCACCTCGATCGACTCATCCGTGCGACCCGGTCTCACGGCATTGACCGTAGCGAGGGGTCGGCCCGGCGTCAATGGCCGCTGCAGGGGGCGCGCCGCCCGGAAGCGCCCTCATTGCCCGTGGTTGAGCCGCGCGGCCGCCCGCGGCTTGAGCCGGGGGCCCCGCGTCGGCTACACGAGGATCACCTTGGCTCGCACCGCCCGCCGGAGGCGCCCCGGCCCGATGCACCCGGCGCTCCCCCTCGCCCTCGCCGCCGCCCTGCTGGCCGCCCGGCCCGCCGCCGCCGCGGAGGGGGCGCCGCCGCCGGCGCTCCGCCCCGTGCTCGACGAGATCCTCTCGCGCAAGGGGCTCGACGGCGCGCGCGTCGGCGTCTGCGTCGTCTCGCTCGAGACCGGCGCCACGCTCTACGCCCGCGACGCCGACGTGCTCCTCAACCCGGCCTCCAACGTGAAGCTCTTCACCTCGGCCGCGGCGCTGTCGCGGCTCGGGCCGGAGCACCGCTTCGAGACCGAGATCTCGGTCGACGCCCAGAGCGCCGGCAGCGGCGCCGTCCGCACCCTCTACCTGCGCGGCAAGGGCGACCCGACGCTCGTCACCGAGCGGCTCTTCGCGCTCGCCGCCGACCTCGCCCACCTCGGCCTGCGCCGCGTCGGCGACCTGGTGCTCGACGACGGCTTCTTCGACGCCGAGCGGATCGGCCCCGGCTTCGACCAGGAGGACGGCGACAAGGCCTACCTGGCGCCGACCGGCGCCCTCTCGCTCAACTTCAACACCGTGGCGGTGCACGTGGCGCCCGGCGACCGGGCCGGCGCGCCGGGGCGGGTGGAGCTCGAGCCCGACTCGGCCTTCTTCGAGGTGGTGAACCACACCACCACCACCGGCCCGCGCACGGCGCGCCGGCTCGTCGTCTCCTCCGCGGCGCTGCCGGGCGGCCGGCAGCGGATCCTGGTGGAGGGGCGGCTGCCGCTGGGCGGCCGGACCACCGCCGTCTGGCGCAAGATCGACGACCCGCCACGCTACCTGGGCGAGACGCTGCGCCGGCTCCTGGAGGCGCGCGGCGTGCGCGTCACCGGGCGCGTCCGCACCGGCCCGGTGCCGCCCGACGCGAGGCTGCTGCACGTGGCCGAGTCGGAGCCGCTCGGCGACGTGGTGCGCACGCTCAACAAGACCTCCAACAACTTCGTCGCCGAGCAGCTGGTGAAGGCGCTCGGCGCCGCCAGCGCCGGGCCGCCCGGCAGCTGGGCCTCCGGCATCGCCGCGGTGCAGGCCTTCCTCGCCGAGGCCGGCCTGCCGCGCGGCGCCTACGTGATGAAGAACGGCTCGGGGCTCAACGACGCCAACCGCTTCAGCGCGCGCCAGACGGTGCAGCTCCTCGCCGCCATGTGGCGCCGCTTCCCGGTGGCGGCCGAGTACCTGGCCTCGCTGCCGGTGGCCGGGCGCGACGGGACCATCCGCTGGCGCATGGAGGGGACCGAGGCGGCCGGCCACGTGCGGGCCAAGACCGGCACGCTCGACGGCGTGACGGCGCTCTCCGGCTACGCCGAGACGAGCGCGCGCGAGCGGCTCGCCTTCGCCATCTTGGTGAACGACTACGCCGGGCGCGCCGCGGGCGTGGTGCCAGCGGTCGACGCCGTGGCGACGGCGCTGGCGGCGCGGGGGAAGGCTGCGGCGGGTGGTGCTTCCAGCGCGGGTTCGGGCGCGGGTTCGGGTTCGGGTTCGGGTTCGGGTTCGGAGGCTGAGATCGGTGCCATCGTGCGCACGTACCTCGCGCTGGGGCGTGCCGGCGACCGGCGCAACGTCGCTTTCCTGCGCACCGCGCTCCGCACCGAGACCGAGCCGACGGTGCGGCTCGCCGTGGCCGAGGCGATCTACCGCTCCGACCCGGACGGCGACGCCCCCCGCCGCGCCCTGCTCGACGCGGCCGCGCCGGCGCTCGACCCGGCCGCGCTCGCCCCGCTCCTCGCCGGCGCCGAGCCAGCGGATGCGGCGCCGGTGCTGGCTGCGCTCGCCGATCTCGCCGCCGACGGCAGCGCCGAGGCGCTCGCCCGGCTCGTCGAGCTGGCGCCCGCCGCCACCGCGACGCCTCCCGTCTCCGCGGCGCTCGCCGCCGTGCTCGCCGACCTGGCCGACGCCATCCCCGACGAGCTGCGCCGCGCCGTCGAGGGCCAGCCGCCGCCCGTCCGGAACGCCGTGGCCGCGCTCGTCGGCGAGAAGCTGCCCGGCCTCGCCAGCCCCGCCGCCT
>DASTGK010000166.1:0-6233 GCA_035719085.1 Anaeromyxobacteraceae bacterium | reverse complement strand
GATCGTCCACCCGCAGACGCTGGCGCCGGTGGGGACGGCGGCGCCCGGCAGCGTCATGCTGCTCGCCGCCTTCCTCGGGGCCACCCGCCTCATCGACAACGCCGCGCTGCCATGAGCAAGAAGGCGGGCGGGGCGAAGGGCGGCAGGTCGGCCGACCCCGGCGTGCAGGTGGTGGCCCGCAACAAGCGGGCCGGCTTCGACTTCCAGATCGAGGAGCGGCTCGAGGCCGGCCTGGTGCTCTCCGGCAGCGAGGTGAAGTCGCTGCGCGCCGGCAACGCCAACCTGGCCGACGCCTACGCCCGGCCGGTGGCGGGCGAGCTCTTCCTCATGAACTGCCGCATCGGCGAGTACGACAAGGCGGCCCACTTCGGCCACGCGCCGCTGCGCGACCGCAAGCTGCTCCTGTCGCGCGCCCAGATCGACAAGCTCTCCGGCAAGGTCGAGCGGGCCGGCTACACGCTCGTGCCGACGCAGCTCTACTTCCGCGACGGCTGGGCCAAGGTGGAGCTGGCGCTCGCCAAGGGGCGCAGCCACGAGGACCGGCGCGACGCCATCGCCGAGCGCGAGTCGAAGCGCGAGATGGACCGGGCCATGGCCCGCCACCGGCGGCGCTGACAGCGCTGCTCTCCGGGCGAGCGCACCGACCCTGGGTGCGCGTGCGCCGCGTCCAGGGCGGGGCGCGGCGCACCCCCCGACCGGGCGGCTGGGATCGCCGCGCCGGCGTTGCTAGCCTGACCCGGTCGCCATGTTCGACCGGATCACGCTCGGACACGACCTCATCGACTGCCGCGGCGACGTGGTGGCGCCCAAGGGGTTCGTCCTCTCGCCGCAGTCGATCGCCGAGGCGGCCAGGGCGGCGGTCCCGGCGCGCCGGGTGGCGCTCGCCGACACGCCGCTCGCCGAGGACGTGGCGGCCCCGCTCGACGAGCCGGTCTACCAGCACCTCTTCGGCGGCGCCGGCGTGCGCCAGGCGGTGGAGCGGGCGCTGCTCCGGATCGAGCTCCCCCCGGCGCTCTTCGACGAGCTCGTCGCGGTGCGCCGGGCCCACCCGCCGCTCCACCGGCACGGCGTGACCACCGCCGCGGTGGCGGCCCGGCTGCTCCTCGCGGCGGTGGGCGGCGCGCGCGGCGTGCCGGACCAGGCGGCCGCCGGCCTGGTGCACGACCTCGGCATGCGCCACGCGCCGCTGCGGCTCATGCGCAACCGCGATCGCCTGACGCGCCAGGAGGCGTCCGAGGTGGCGGCCCACCCGCTCACCGGCGCCTACCACCTGGCGCGGCTCCTCGGGAACCACCCGGCGGTGGCGGCGGCCCACGCCCACCACTGGCGCTGCGGCCAGGGCTACCCGCGCCTCTCCGCCCTGCCGTCGCGCTCCACCGAGCTGGTGGCGGTGGCGAGCGCCTACGCCGCCCTGACGCAGCCGCGCCCGTTCCGCTCCGACGCCTACGACGCCCGCGCCGCCGCCGACGTGCTGGTGGCCGACGCCCGGGCCGGCACCGCCGACGGCAACAGCGTGAAGCTGCTCGTCCACGCGCTGCGCGGCGGGAAGGGCGATCCCAGGGCGGTCCGCTTCGGCGCCAGCCGCGGCGGCCAGGTGCCCGAGGTGAACCGCCACCGGCCGGTGGCCGCCCCCGCGGCCGAGGCGAGCGAGGGGGCGTAGCTCAGCTACGCCGGCCCGCTGGCGTCGAGCAGCGTCTGCCAGGTGTAGAGGCCGGTCGAGTGGCCGTCGGACCAGATGATCTGCACCGCGTAGTTGCCCACCGGCGCGAAGGACTCGGGCCGGATGTCGTCCGGGATGGTGGAGGGGTCGAGCAGCTTGCGCCCCGTCCCCTCCTCGATGCAGCCGGCGCAGGGGCAGCGGTCGCGCAGCGCCTTGGCGGGGATGGTCACCCGGCGCCCGCCGGGCCAGAGGATCTGGATGGCCCCGTCGGCGGTGACGTCGATGGCCTCGGGCGGCGAGGCGGGCGGCTTCTGCGGCGCGATCCGGTCGAGCAGTCCCATGCCGCCGATCTGCCGCGCGCGCCGCGCCCCGTCAAGGCGATCGCGGTCAGGCGGAGCGGGCCAGCTGGGCCAGCAGCGGCGAGCGGTCCTCGTGCGGCGTGGTGCAGGGGTGGCCGTCGGCCGCGTAGAGCTCGGCGTGGGCCAGGTCCGGGGCGAGCCGCAGGATGGCGGAGGAGCGGGTGGCGTAGATCGGCTCGCGGTGGATGCAGGTGGGCGTCGGGTGGGGCGGCGCGTGGAGCGACAGCACCTCGCGCAGCCGCGCCGGCGAGAGGTCGACCGGCCAGCGGGACCGGACCAGGTCGCCGCGCGCGCCGAGGCCGTGCGGCGAGTCCTCGGTGACGACGTGGAGCCCGGGGCCGAGCGGCTCGAGCGCGGCCCGCTCGCCGTCGTACCACCAGAGGAAGGCGCCCCGGGCGTCGGCCACCACCAGGTGGAAGGGGTTGAAGGCGGCGGCCTCGAGGCCGGCCACCACCTCGCGGGCCGCCGCGGCGTCGCGGGCGGCCATGAGGAGCGGCACCAGATCGCCGCGCGAGCGGCGCCGCCGGTCCGGGTACCACTCGAAGGGCGCGTGGTAGTTGGTGAGCGCCGCGAGCACGCCGCGCGCCGAGACGCCGATCCAGGTGCCGCCCGCCTCGACGTCGCGCGGCCCGGCCCACCGCTCGCCGCCCGCCGTGGCCCGCAGCGCCCAGCCCTCGGCCGGCCGGCCCAGCCGCTCGTCGCGGTTGGCGGCCACCACCACCGGCCAGCGTCGATCGGCGCCGAGCGCCACGGCGAGCGTGCACATGGCCAGAGGTTCTAACCCGCGGGCGGCGCCGCGCGACCCCCAAACGCACGACGGGCCCGGCCGGCGCGGCCGAGCCCGTCGACGGAGCGGCCTCGGGGCCGCGGCCGGCTACTTCACCTTGCGCGCGGTGCGGACGCGCTCGAGGAGCACGTCGCGCTGCAGCGCGAGGGCGCGCGGCAGCGTCTTGCCGAGCTTGTCGAACCACTCCTGCTGGCTCTCCAGCTCGTTCTCCCACTCGGCCAGGTCGACCTTCATGGCGGCCTTGGCGGTCTCGACCGAGAGGTCGAGGCCGTTGAGGTTCAGGTCCTCGGCGCGCGGCACGTGGCCCAGCAGCGTCTCGGTGGCGCCGACGCGGCCGTGGCTCCGGTCGAGGATCCACTTGAGGACGCGCATGTTGTCGCCGTAGCCCGGCCAGAGGAACTTGCCGGCCGCGTCCTTCCGGAACCAGTTGACCATGAAGATCTTGGGCGGGTTCGGGATGCGCGACTGCATGTCGAGCCAGTGCTGCAGGTAGGTGCCGGCGTCGTAGCCGATGAAGGGCAGCATGGCCATCGGGTCGCGGCGGACCACGCCCACCGCGCCGGTGGCGGCGGCGGTGGTCTCGGAGCCGAGCGTCGAGGCCAGGTAGACGCCGTGCGTCCAGTTGAAGGACTGGAGCGCCAGCGGCATGGTGGTGGAGCGGCGGCCGCCGAAGATGAGCGCCGAGATGGGCACGCCCTTCGGGTCGGAGGCGAAGCGCGACAGCGCCGGGTTGTTCTCCATGGGCGCGGTGAAGCGGCTGTTCGGGTGGGCCGCCTTGTCCTGCGAGCCCTTCTTCCAGGTGGCGCCCTTCCAGTCGATCAGCTCGTCGGGGGCCTCGTTGTCCTTGCCCTCCCACCAGACGTCGCCGTCCTTGGTGCGGGCGACGTTGGTGAAGATGGTGTTCTTCTCCGCCGACTTCATGGCGTTCGGGTTGGTCTTGAAGTTGGTGCCCGGGACCACGCCGAAGTAACCGGCCTCGGGGTTGACCGCCCAGAGCTGCCCGTTCTCGCCGACGCGGAGCCAGGCGATGTCGTCGCCCACCGTCCGGATCTTCCAGCCCTCGAAGACCTTGGGCGGGATCATCATGGCGAAGTTGGTCTTGCCGCAGGCCGACGGGAAGGCGGCGGCCACGTAGCTGATCTCGCCCTCCGGGCTCTCGGCCTCGAGGATGAGCATGTGCTCGGCGAGCCAGCCCTCGTTGCGCGCCAGGTAGCTGGCGATGCGCAGGGCCAGGCACTTCTTGCCGAGCAGGGCGTTGCCGCCGTAGCCCGAGCCGATGGACCAGATGGCGTTGTCCTGCGGGAAGTGGCAGATGAACCGCTTCTCCGGGTCGCAGCCGGCCACCGAGTGGAGCCCCTTGTTGAACTCGCCCGAGGCGCCGAGCCGCTCCAGCGCCACCTTCCCCATGCGCGTCATGATGCCCATGTTGAGGGCGACGTAGACGGAGTCGGTCAGCTCGATGCCGACCTTGGCGAAGGGCGAGTCGGCGGGGCCCATGACGTAGGGCACGACGTACAGCGTCCGGCCCTTCATGGCGCCGTCGTAGAGCGCCGAGAGCTTCTGGTAGGCCTCGGCCGGCGCCATCCAGTTGTTGGTCGGCCCGGCCTCCTCCTTCGTCGGCGTGCAGATGAAGGTGAGGTGCTCGACGCGGGCGACGTCGTTCTGGTTCGAGTGGTGGTAGTGGCACCCCGGCCACTTCTTCTGGTCGAGCGGGATGAGGGTCTTCGACGCCACCGCCTCCTCGGTGAGCCGCTTCTTCTCCTCCGCGGAGCCGTCGCACCAGTAGACGCGGTCGGGCTTGCAGAGCTTGGCGGTCTCGTCCACCCACTTGAGCAGGGCGGCGTGCTGCGTCGGTGCGGTCTGGGCCATCGGAGGGATTCCTCGTTCTTCGGATTGAAGAGAAAAGGGCCTGCGTTCCGGGGGCTGCGCGGGCCCGTGAGGGTAGCGCACACGAGCCCACTGGATCCAGCCCGATCCCCGGGAATCCGACCGATTCAACCGTCCGTCCGGTACGTTTGACCGTCCGTCCGGCCCTGCCGAGCCGCGGTCCCGGGCGGTTCTACCGTCGGTCCGGCCTGGCCTAGCCCTTGCCCAGCTTCTGCTTGAGGAGATCCCCGAGCGTCCCGAAGCCCTTGCCGCCGCCCTTGGGCTTGGCGGACTCCATGTAGGCGCGCGCCTCGGCCCGCTCGGCGGCGTCCTGGGCCCCGGACTTGGAGAGGCGGAAGCGCCCCTGCTCGTCGATCTGCAGCACCAGCGCCGGGAAGGCGTCGCCCACCTTGAAGGCGCGGCGCAGGTCGGTGCCGTGGGGCGTGCCGGTCTCGGAGGCCGGCACCAGGCCGCGGCCGCCGGCGAACTTCACGAAGAGGCCGAAGGACTCGATCTTGTCGACCGAGGCCTCGACCACGTCGCCGGCCTTGGGCGGCGGCGGCGGGGCCGGGCGGGCGGGGCGCTCGGCCCCGGGCTCCACCGGCTTCGGCTCCGGGCGCGGCACGAGCGCCTTGACCGAGAGGGCGATCCGCTCCCCCTTCTTCGGGTCCTCGTCGATGCGGAGCACCGTCACGGTGACCGTGTCGCCGCTCTTCAGCAGGTCCTGCGGCTTCGACACCCGGTCCCAGGCCAGCTCGGAGACGTGCACCAGCCCCTCGATGCCGCCGAGGTCGACGAAGGCGCCGTAGTCCTGCACGCTCGTCACCGTCCCCTCGAAGACCGCGCCGGGCGCGAGCTTCTCGCGGGTGGCCCGCGCCTTCTCGGCCCGCTCGGCCTCGAGCAGGGCGCGGCGCGACAGCACCACGTCGCGCTCGTCGGCCTTCTGCACCTTGAACTGGAGCTTCTGGCCGATGAGCGTGGTGGCGTCGCCCACGAAGCGGACGTCGATCTGCGACATGGGGCAGAAGGCCCGCACGCCGTGGACCTCCACCTCGATGCCGCCCTTGTTGACCGCCTTGACGAGCCCCTCGACCGGCAGGCCGGTGTGGGCCGCCTCGATGACCGCCTCGCGGGCGTGGTCGCGCGTCACCGCCTTGGCCTTGCCGATCGAGACCTGCACGCCCCGGTCGCCGCCCTTCACCACCACGGCGTCGAGGATGTCGCCGACGCGCGCCGAGATGGCCCCCTCGGCGTCCTTGAGCTCGAGCGTCTCGATGAGGCCGTCGGCGAGCCCGCTGCCGAGGTCGAGGAAGGTCACCTCGTCGCCGATCTGGATGATCTTGCCGGCCACCTTCTCGCCGGTCTGGAAGCGCCGGCGCGGGGGGGCGCCGCCGCCCGCGGCGGCCAGCAGGTCGGCGAAGGAGCCCTCGTCCTCGACCGGCGCCTCGGGGACCGGCGGGGGCTCGCCCTGCGGCAGCGCGGGGTCGGCGGTGCGCTCGGGCTCCTTGTCGAAGCGGGGGAAGCGGGGCTTCTCGCCCCGGTCGCGCGGGCCGCGCCGGTC
>DASTGK010000165.1:0-2944 GCA_035719085.1 Anaeromyxobacteraceae bacterium | reverse complement strand
CCACCCCGGCGCCGGGCCGCTCGCCTTCGCGCTCCTCGACCGGGCCGGCGCGCCGGTCGACGGGGCCCGGATCCGGCTCTCGCTCACCCGCCCGGCCGGCGGCGGCGACGACCTGCGCGGCGAGGCCCGGCCGCTCGGCGGCGGCCGCTACGCCGCCGACCTCGCCTTCCCGTCACCCGGCTTCTGGGACGTGCGGCTCGACGTGGCGCGCGGGCCGGACGCGGTGGGCCTCGTCCAGCAGGTGCGGGTCGAGGCCGGCGCCGCGCCGCCCTGCGATCTCGCCGCCGCCCCCTGCGCCGCCGAGGCCGGCCCCTTCGCCGTCGAGCTCGACCTCGGCCGCGACCTCGCCACCATGCGGACGCTGCCGGCGGCGGTGACGGTGCGCCGCGGCGGCGCGCCGGTCGACGGGGCGGCGGTCGAGGTGAGCTTCGCCATGAGGGACATGAACATGGGCGAGAACCGGGTGGTGCTGGCGGCGGCGGGCGGCGGCCGCTACGCCGGCCCGGCCACGCTGGTGCGCTGCCACAGCGGCAAGAAGGACTGGATCGCCACCGTCACGGTGCGCGCCCCGGGCGCCGCCCCGGCCAGCGCCAGCTTCCCCTTCGCGGTGCGCGAGTGACGCGGTGAGCGGCCCCGCCGACGGCCTCGCGGCGCAGCTCGCCGCCAGCGCGGCGGCCGGGCTCCTCTCGAGCTTCGGCCACTGCCTCGGCATGTGCGGCCCGCTCGTCGCCTCCTTCGGCCTCGCGGCGCGGCCGGGGCAGGGGGCCGTGCGCGCCGCCGCCGGGCAGCTCCCCTACCACCTCGGCCGCGTCACCACCTACGGCCTGCTCGGCGCGGCCATGGGGGCGACCGGCGCCTTCGTCAACGTGGCCGGGCGGCTCGCCGGCCTGGCCGACGCGGTGGCGGTCGCCGCCGGGCTCCTCATGGTGGCGCTCGGGCTCGGGGCGGCCGGCGTCTCGGCGGCGCTGAAGCGGCTGGAGGCCCGGCTCTCGGGGCGGCTCCTCGCGGCGGTGCGGCCGCTGCTCGCCGGCGGCGCCGGCCGGCTCTACCCGCTCGGCCTCCTGCTCGGCGTCCTCCCCTGCGGCGTCTCCTGGACCATCTTCCTCGGCGCGGCGGCGAGCGGCGGGCCGGTGCCGGGGCTCCTCGTGGCGCTCGCCTTCGGCCTCGGCACGGTGCCTGGCCTGCTCGTGGCCGGGACGGCCGGCGCGCTCCTCGGCCAGCGCGCCCGCGGGCTCCTGGCCCGCGCCGCCGGCCTCCTCATCGCGGCGCTCGGCGCGCTCTTCGTCCTGCGCGGGCTCGGGATCCATGCTCCGCTGTGACCACTGCCTGGCCCCCTTCCCGGAGAAGGAGGCGGTCCGGCTCGGCGGCGGGGACGGCGGCGAGAAGGTCTTCTGCTGCACCGGCTGCCGCGGCGTCTGGGAGCTCCTGCGCGACGAGGGGCTGGGGCGCTTCTACGCCGAGCGGCGCTGGGACGAGCCGGGGCTGCCGCCGGGGCTGCGCACCGCCGACGGCGGGCGGGCGCCTCCGGCCGACCTCTCGGCCTACGCGGTGGCGGCGGCGCCGGACGGCGCGGCCGAGGTGGACGTGGCCATCGAGGGCATCCGATGCGCCTCCTGCGTCTGGCTGAACGAGCGGGTCCTCTCGCGCACGCCGGGCGTGCTGGCGGCGCGCGTCAACTACGCCACCCACCGGGCCCGCGTCCGCTTCGACCCCGCCACGGTCGGCCTCGCGGCGGTGCTCGGCCGCATCCAGGCCGTCGGCTACGAGCCGCACCCCTGGAGCGAGTCGGCCCAGGCCAAGGCGCGCGAGGACGAGGTGAAGGACCTGCTCGTCCGGCTCGGCACCGCCTGGTTCCTCTCCTCGCAGCTCATGATCTACTCGGCGGCGCTCTACGCCGGGTACTTCCAGGGGATGGACCGGTCGACCCGCTCGCTCCTCGAGTGGATCTCGATCGGCCTCGCGGCGCCGGTGCTCCTCTCGGCCGGCGCCCCCTTCTGGCGCTCCACGCTCACCGGCCTGCGCCACGGCCGCTTCACCATGGACGCGCTCGTGGTGCTCGGCTCGGGCGCGGCGCTCGCCTTCTCCGCCTGGCAGGCGCTGCGCGGCGGCGAGGTCTGGAGCGACACCGCCGCCATGATCCCGACGCTCGTCCTCACCGGCCGCTACGTCGAGGCGCGGGCCCGGCGCGCCGCCTCCGAGGCGGTGACGCGGCTCGCCACGCTGCGGCCGCGCGAGGCGCGGGTGGTGACCGCGGGCGCCGGCGGGGAGCGGGTGCGCCGGAGCGTGGCGGTCGAGGCGGTGCGGCCCGGCGACCTCGTCGAGGTGGTGCCGGGCGAGCGGATCCCGCTCGACGGCCGGGTCGTCGAGGGGCGCTCCGAGGCGGACGAGGCGCTCGTCACCGGCGAGTCGCGGCCGGTGGCGAAGGGGCCGGGCGCGACGGTGATCGGCGGCGCCATCAACCTGCACGGCAGCCTGCTCGTCGAGGTGACGCGCACCGGCGACCAGACGGTGCTCGCCGGCATCATCCGGGCGGTCGAGGAGGCGCAGGCGCAGAAGCCGCGGCTCCAGGCGCTGGCCGACCGGGTGGTCGGGGTGTTCGTGCCGGCGGTGCTCCTGCTCGCCGCAGCCACCGTGGCCGGCCACCTCTGGCGCGGCGCCGGGGGCGAGCGGGCGCTCCTCGGCGGCATCGCGGTGGTGGTGATCGCCTGCCCCTGCGCCCTCGGGCTCGCCACCCCGGTGGCGGTGCTCATCGCCACCGGCCTCGCGTCGTCGCGCGGCCTGCTGGTGAAGGGGGGCGACGCGCTCGAGGCGGCCGGGCGGGTCACCGAGGTGCTGCTCGACAAGACCGGCACGGTGACGCGCGGCCGGCCGGCGCTGCGGGCGCTCCTGCCGCTGGCGGGCGGCGACCGAGACGCGCTCCTCGCGCTGGCGGCGGCGGCGGAGC
>DASTGK010000164.1:0-4919 GCA_035719085.1 Anaeromyxobacteraceae bacterium | reverse complement strand
GCCGACGATGCGCCGCGAGGCCGGAAGGTACGGTTACCCCCCAGGTGGGCGGGCTGGCACGCGGCGGCGCGGCGCTGGGGTAGGCTCGGGCCGAGGAGGTCCCGCATGGCCGGTCCCATCGCGCGCTACCTCACCGACGACCACGCCCGGCTGGACGGGCTCCTCGCGCGCGCCCTCGCGGCGCCCGAGGGCGTGGACCTCGAGGCCTTCGGCGCCTTCCGCTCCGGCCTCCTGCGCCACATCGCCATCGAGGAGAAGCTCCTGCTCCCCGCGGTGCGCGAGGCGCGCGGGGGCGAGCCCCACCCGCTGGCGCGGCGGCTGCGGATCGATCACGGCGCCATCACCTCGCTCCTCGTGCCGACGCCCACGCCCGCCCTCGCCGCGGAGATCAGGTCCATCCTCGGGCCGCACGACGTCGTCGAGGAGGAGCCGGGCGGCCTCTACGAGAGCTGCGACACGCTCCTCGCCGCGGGCGCGGCCGGGCTCGTGGCGCGCATGGAGGCCTACCCGCCGGTCAAGGTGAACCGCTACCAGGACGGCCCGACCGTGCATCGCACCGCGGCGAGCGCCCTCGCCGCCTCGGCGCGCCAGTTCGACCGGAAGCCGCCGTTCTGAGGAGGAAGCGCCATGCCGCTCACGCTCGAGGAGATCGTCGGCGCGTACGAGGCCGGGGCCTCGGCGCACCGCAACGGCAAGCCCCTGGCCAAGGGGGCGCGCGCCCTGTGGGAGGCGGCCCAGGCGCCGGGCGACCGCGAGCTCGGCGACGTCACGCTCCGCGACTCGGCGCGGCGCCAGTGGGGGGTCGACGTGCGGCGCGACGGGCGCGGCCGCTACCTGCAGCTGCGCCCCATCGGCATCGACATCGAGCGCTTCCGGGCCAGCGCCGACGGCCACCGGCCGGCGGAGTGGCTCCCCGTCCCGCCGCTCCACTGGACCGCCTTCGCCCTCTTCGCCGGCGGCGCGCGCGGCGGCGAGGGGCACGTCGAGGACGAGGAGCTGCTCGTCCAGGTGAGGCGGCTGCTCGACCGGATGGTGCGCGACGCCCAGCACCAGGGGCTGGTCTTCGACGAGGACGAGGACTGACGGGGGAGCCGCCCGGGCGGCGGAGGCGGCGCGAACCCTCCGCCGGGGCCGTGGCTCCAACGGGCCACTCCATGTCCGACCTCCTCCAGACGGCGCTCTTCCTCGGCGGCTGGGTCCTGCTCCAGACGGTCATCCTGCCCCGCCTCGGCGTGCGAACGTGAGGCGTCCCCGACCGCCCCCGTGCCGGGGCGGACGCGCGGCGCGGCGAGCCACCGGACGCGCCACCCCGCTGCTGACCCCCGTCGACCGGCGGCGGCCGCGCCCGCGGTGGCGCGTGGCCAGAGAGATCATCGCCGGCCTCGACCGGGCGCTCGCCTGAGGCCGCAGGGGCTCCTCGCGGCCTGCCCCGCCTGCGCCGCGCGCCCCCGCCGCGGGGCCGTTACCGCACGGGACCTGGGGGCGAGCCGCCCCCGGCGAGGAGAACCCGCATGGCGAGGTGGACGTTCGAGCCGGGGCACACCGCGGCGGGCTTCGCGGCGCGCCACATGATGGTCACCTGGGTGCGCGGGCACTTCAAGAACGTGCGGGGCACGCTCGAGTTCGACCTGGCCTCACCGGAGCGCTCCTCGGTCGAGGTCGAGATCGACGCCGCCGGCGTCTGGACCGGCGAGCCGCAGCGCGACGCCCACCTGCGCAGCGCCGACTTCCTCGACGTCGAGCGCCACCCGACCATCCGCTTCCGGGGCTCCAAGGTCGAGGTGGCCGGCTGCTTCGACTTCATCGTCGGCGGCGAGCTCACCATCCACGGCACGACGCGCCCGGCGACGCTCCGCGTCCGCTACCTCGGCCAGTGGACGACCCCCTGGTGGGAGGACGGCGTCGACAAGGGGCCGAAGGTCCGCGCCGGCTTCACCGCCGAGACCATCGTCGAGCCGGCCGCCTTCGGCGTCGCCTGGAACGCGCCGCTCCCGAACGGCGGGATGGTGGTCGGCCCCGACCTGCACGTCACGGTGGACGCCGAGGCGATCCGGGACGGGTGAGCGACCGCCGCCCCGGCCGCCTCGCGCGTTGCCCGTCCCGCTGCCGTTGGTGGCGTTGTCCACCACGTGGACGAGGCCGACGTCGCGCCGGCGATGGCCGCCCAGGCGGTGAGGTGGGTGCAGGACGCCGCGCGGCGTCAGGAGCTCCGGCGTCCCCCGGGCTCGCCCTCGATCGTCTGATCCATCTCCAGCGCCGGCAGCGCGTGCGTCGGGTAGCCCACCTGTCGCGCCGGGACGCCCGCCACGGTGCAGTGGGGCGGCACGTCGTGCAGCACCACGCTGCCCGCGCCGATCTTGGCCCCCTCCCCGATCACCACGTTGCCGAGCACCTTGGCGCCGGCGCCGATCATCACGCCGCGCCGGATCTTCGGGTGGCGGTCGCCGCCCTGCTTGCCGGTGCCGCCGAGCGTCACCTCGTGCAGCATGGAGAAGTCGTCGTCCACCACCGCCGTCTCGCCGATGACGACGCTGGTGGCGTGGTCGAAGAGGATCCCCTTGCCGAGGCGGGCGCCGGGGTGGATGTCGACCGCGAAGACCTCGGAGATGCGCGACTGCAGCCAGAGCGCCAGCGCCTGCCGCTCCGTCGTCCAGTAGTGGTGCGCCACCCGGTAGGCCTGCAGCGCGTGGAACCCCTTGAAGTAGAGGAGCGGCACCGCGTAGCCGCGGCAGGCCGGATCGCGCGTCACCACCGCCTGCAGGTCGGCCCGCACCGCCACCGCGATCGACGGGTCGGCCTCGAAGACCGCCGCCACCAGGTCGCGCAGCGTGAGCGCGGTCACCGTCTCGCTCCCCAGCTTCTCCGCCAGGATGAAGCTGAGCGCGTCCTCGAGCCGCGCGTGGTTCAGCACCACGGTGTAGAGGAAGCTCGCGAGCATGGGCTCGCGCTCCGCGTCGCGGGCCACCTCGTCCCGGATGCGCGCCCAGATCTCGCCGTCGCCGACCGGTTGCATGGTTCGTCCTCCGTGCCTCCCCTGCGTGTAGCACAGGCGCGGCGCGCGCGAGACCCCTGCCGCCGGCGGCGCCGTCACCCCGGGCCCGACCCCTCGAGGCGGAGCCCGTGCGCCGCCCAGTCGAGGACCCCCTCCTCGAGCCGGACGGCGCGGAACCCCTTCTTCCGCAGGAGCGCCACGGCCTCGACCGCGAGCACGCAGTACGGGCCGCGGCAGTAGGCGACGATCTCCCGCTGGCGCGGGAGCGTGGCGAGCCGCTCCACCAGGTCCGGCAGCGGCACGGAGACGGCGCCGGGGATGTGGCCGGCCTCGTACTCCTCCGGCGGCCGAACGTCGAGCACCGTCACCTCGCCGGCGCGGACCCGGCGGCGGAGCGCCTCCTCGTCGACCGCCTCGAGCTGGGCGCGCTCGGCGAGGAAGTCGCGCTTGATGCGCTCCACCTCGGCGAGGCGCGCCTCGGCGGCGGCGCGGAGCGAGAGGAGGAGGTCGGAGACGGTCCGGTCGGCCAGCCGGTAGGTCACGAACAGCCCCTCCTTGGTCGCCTCCACCAGGCCGGCGCCCCGGAGCACCTGGAGGTGCTGGGAGGTGTTGGCGAGGCTCATGTCCGCGAGCCGCGCCAGCGCCTCGACCGTCCGCGGCCCCTGCGCCAGGAGCTCGACGAGCTCGATCCGGTGCGGGCTGGCGAGCGCCTTCGAGATGCGCGCGAACTGCTCGTAGATGGCGGTCTTGAAGCGGCGGCCCGGCGTGGACACGTGCGGCTCCTTCGCGGTTCTTCTCAAGCAACCACTTGATTACAGGGGTTCGCGGCCCCGGGCAATCGAGCCTCGCGCCCCGCACGGGCGTCTCCGAGGCGTCACCGGTGGGGCGCGCTCGCCCGCCTGTCGATCCGGGGGCCCACCCTTCGTCGCCAGGTTGAAGCGGCGGACGCCTCCCACTATCGGGAGGCTCGCCCCACCGAGAGGAGAGACCCGATGCGCGTGATGGCGATCGTGAAGGCGACCAGGAACTCCGAGGCCGGCATCCTGCCCGGCGACCCGCGGGCGCCCGCCGGCTTCGACGAGCTGTTCGAGCGGATGGGGAGGTTCAACGAGGAGCTGGTGAAGGCCGGCGTGATGCTCGCCGGCGAGGGGCTCCGCCCGAGCGCCAAGGGCAAGCGCGTCCTCTTCTCGGGCGGGAAGCAGACCGTGGTGGACGGCCCGTTCGCCGAGACCAAGGAGCTGGTGGCCGGCTTCTGGCTCTGGCAGGTGGCGTCGATGGAGGAGGCGGTCGCGTGGGTCCGGCGCTGCCCCGACCCCATGCCGGGTGAGGAGTCGATCATCGAGCTCCGGCCGGTCTACGAGGCCGAGGACTTCGGCGCCGCCCTCCCTCCCGAGGAGCGCGCGCGGGAGGAGCGGCTGCGCGCCGAGCTCGAGCGGCGGCGGCGCGCGTGAACCCAGGAGGAGCGACCATGGCCAAGAACGCGAAGATCTTCCCCTTCCTCTGGTACGCCAAGGAGGCCGAGGAGGCGGCCCGGCGCTACGCGTCGATCTTCCCCGACTCGCGCGTCGACCGGGTGACGACGCTCCGGAGCGAGACGCCGAGCGGGCCGCCCGGATCGGTGAAGGTCGTCGACTTCACGCTCCTCGGCCAGCGCTTCCAGGCCATGAGCGCGGGGCCGCACCACGACTTCAACGACGCCGTCTCCATCGTCGTCCTGTGCGACGACCAGGCGGAGGTCGACCGCTACTGGAGCGCGCTCCTCGAGGGCGGCGGCCAGCCGCAGGCCTGCGGCTGGCTCATCGACCGGTTCGGCCTGCGCTGGCAGATCGTCCCCGAGGCGCTCGAGCGGCTGATGGGCGACCCCGATCCGGCCCGGGCCAAGCGGGTCACGGACGCGATGCTGAAGATGGTGAAGCTCGACGTCGCG
>DASTGK010000163.1:0-8035 GCA_035719085.1 Anaeromyxobacteraceae bacterium | reverse complement strand
GGGAGCCCGTCCGGCCGCGCGGTGTGCGTGCGTGGTGCGCGCGGCGGTGCGCGCCCCCGTGGCTCTGGGTGCCGGCGCGGCCGGCCCGGCCGGCCCCTCGGGCCCGGGAGCGGTCACCGCCAGGCGTAGGCGGTCAGGCGGTCGAGCCGGTCCTGCAGCTCGGCACGGCGGGGCAGGTACCAGGCGTCGTAGCGGGCGACCTTGCGCGGGTGCCAGCCCCAGCGCGCCACGAAGGCGGCCCGGTCGTCGTCGAGGCGGCGCAGCTCGAACCGGAGGGTGCGGATCTCGGCGAACCGCTCGGAGCGCTGCTGGTCGTAGCGCGGGTCGTAGCCCTGCCGGACCCAGCCGCGGCCGTCCCAGACCAGGCCGTCGTCGCGCCAGGTGGCGGGGGCCGGCGCCGGCTGCACCCAGCCCGGCTGCACGTCGTAGCGCTGCTCCCAGCGGCCGCGCTCGTCGCGGTCGTGCTCGTGCTCGTCGTCGCAGTCGCGGGCGAAGGCGGCGAGCGGGGCGAGGATGGTGGCGGCGATGAGGCTGGCGGCGGCGACGCGGCGGATGGTCTTCATGGGCTCCTCCGAAGTTCCTTCCCTCCGCTGGAAGGACGGGGAGCCGCGCGGGCGTATTCAGGTGGGGCCGCCGGGGGTGTGCCGCCGCTTCACACCGCACCGGATCACGTCGCTACGGGCCGCCGCGCGCCTCGGGCCGTCGGTCGATCTTGGCCGCGAGGATGAGGTCGTTCTCGGAGAGGCCGCCCACGGCGTGCGTCCAGAGCGTCACGTCGACCGTGTCGTAGTGGACGGTGAAGTCGGGGTGGTGCCCCTCCGCCTCGGCCACCTCGGCCATGGCGTTCACGAAGCGCATCGCCCGGACGAAGTCGCGGAACCTGAACCGCTTCGCGAGCCGCGTCCCGCCCTCGCGCGCCTCCCAGCCGTCGAGCTGGCGCAGGCCGTCGGCCACCGCGGCGGCGTCGAGCTTGGGGGTGCCGCGCTCGCACGGGCGGCAGTGCTGCTCCGAGAGGTCCATGCGCCGGAGGTAAGGGGCGCGCGGCCCGGCGCAAGCCCCGCGGCGCGCGCCGCCCCGCGAGGGCGGACGATTTGGGTGATCGATCCGCCGGCTCCGGTTAGGCTCGGCGGCTCCATGGATCGACTCCTCTTCGCGGCCGGCGCCATCTCGGCGGCCGTCGGCGTCGGCGCCGGGGCCTTCGCGGCCCACGGCCTCAAGTCGCGGCTCGGCCCGGACGCGCTCGCGGTCTTCGAGACCGGCGCGCGCTACCAGCTCTTCCACGCGCTCGGCATGCTGGCGGCCGGCTGGGCCGCGGCCCGCTTCGGCACCGACACCGCCACCTGGGGCGGCTGGCTCCTGCTCGCCGGCACCGTGCTCTTCTCCGGCAGCCTCGACCTGCTGGCGCTCACCGGCGTCCGCTGGCTCGGCCTCGTCACGCCCTTCGGCGGCGTGGCCTTCATCGTCGGCTGGGTGCTCCTCGCCCTCGCCGCGCTGCGCGGCGGCGCGGCGGCGTAGAAGCGTACCCCGGGTCAGCGCTCCGGCGGCGCGTCCCAGCGGTCGGCGGGGCGCTGCGCCGGCGGCGTCCAGCCCGGCGGCTGGAGCCACGGGTCGTCCTCCGGCGCCAGGTCCCAGGCGCTCGGGGCGCGCGGCACCGCCACGTCCACGCGCGCCGGGTAGGCCCAGCAGACGAGCAGGCAGACGCCGGACGTGTAGAGGCTCCAGGCGAGCGCGGTGAGCCCGGAGCGGCTCACCTCGGCGCGGACGGCGCGCCCGTCGGCGGTCTTCACCAGGATGCGGGCGCGGTGGGGCGGCCCCATTTGCACGATGCGCGCCTCGCCCTTGTAGGCCCGGCCGTCCACGTAGACCGTGGCGGTGGGATCGCTCGCGACGATGCGCGTGGTGAGGCAGCCGGTGGTGCCGGCGAGGAGGAGCGCGGCGGCGCGGAGGGCGAGCCGGGGCAACACGAGGCTAGAACCCGACGCCGAGCAGCGCCTGCGGGCCGTGCGAGCGCACGCCCGGGCCGCCGGCGTCCGGCACCTCCGGGTAGGTGGCGTAGAAGTAGCCGGCCTCGAGCCGCACCTGCACGTTGGAGAGCCGGCCGACGAGCAGGCCGGCCACCGCGCGCAGCGAGAGGCCGTGGGCCCCCTGGCCGCCGAAGGAGGTCCAGGTGTAGGCGAGGCCGCCGCCGGCGTAGGGCGCGAGGTTGCCGGTGGAGAACGGGCGGGCCAGCGTCAGGCCGAACGCGGTGGCGCGGTCGCCGCTGCCGGAGAAGACCTGGAAGTCGACCTCGGCGAGGTAGGCGCGGGCGTCGTAGAGCCAGAAGATCCCGCCGCCCGGCACGCCGCGCGCCTCGGCGGTGCCGGCCCGGTTGGTGGAGACGATGGTGCCGAGGGTCGCGCCGAAGCAGCTGGTGGCCGTGTACTTCAGGTAGGCGTCCGCCTCCTGGCTCGTCACGGTGTCGATCTCGGCGAGGTCGCGGGCGGGCCGGCCGGTGGCGAGCCCCTCGGCGAGCCGGCGCAGCACCGGCGTCAGCTCGTCCGGCGTCCCGGCGGTCAGCTCGTCGGCGTGGACCTGCGCGCCGTCCTGCCGGTAGGCGGCGAGCCGCACCGAGGCGGTCGAGCCGAGCCGGGAGATGCGCAGCGTCACCGCGCGCGCCGTGCCGGCCTGCCGCGCCGCCTCGCCCGCCTGCGCCGCCGTCGGGGCGGGCGCGCCCTTCGGCGCCGCCGGCCCGGGCACCACCTCGAAGGCGCCGGTCCGCTCGAGCTGGGAGCGCAGCACGTCGGTGGCCGCCTCGAGGTAGCCGTCGTGCACGTTGGCGCCGGTGGCCGGCATGAGGACGATCGGCTCGGCGGCGGCCAGGGCCGGCGCGAGGAGCAGGGCGACGGGGAAGGTCATGGAGCCTCTCGGCGCGGCGGGACCGCCGCGGGGACACCAGGCGATGATGGCACGTTCACCGGCGGTCGGCCGTGACGGCGGTCAGGGGGAGCGCGTGGGTGTGCCGCCAACTGGGGACAGGCCGCGACACCGCGCGGCGTCGCGCCCCGGCCGGCGAGGCGGTAGGTTCCGCGCCGCACCATGCCGCACCGCACGGCCCTCGCACTCCTCCTCGCCGCACTCGCCGCGCCATCGCTCGCCGCCGAGGCCGAGCCGAAGCCCGCACCGCCTGCCGGGGCGCGGGCGCCGCCCGCCGCGCCGCCGGCCGGGCCCGCCGAGGCGGACGAGCCGGTCACCGTCGTCGACCTGACGCTGCCCGAGTACCTGGGCCACGCCGTCGGCCTGCGCCCGCTGCCCGTGCCGGGCCGCGCCCAGGACGAGCGCTTCCACTGGACGGTGCTCCCCTTCGTCGTGCTCAACCCGCTCATGGGCGGCGGCGGCGGGGCGGCGACGATCGCCGGCTTCCGGCTCGGGCCGCGCGAGACGACGCGCTTCTCCAGCCTGGAGGCGAGCGCCTTCCTCACCGAGCGGGGGCAGCGCGGCATCTCGCTCCGCTCCGACGTGCGCTTCCCCGACGACGACTGGAACCTGGTGGGCGACCTCGGCGCCGGCCAGTTCCCCAACCCGGCCTGGGGGCTCGGCGCCGCCACGCCCGAGTCGGCGCGCGTCGTGGTCCACCGCACGCAGGTGACGGTGCACGAGACGCTCTACCGGCGGCTCGCCAGCCGGCTCTACGCCGGCCTCGGCTACGCCTTCGACGACTTCCACGCCATCGCGCCGGACGGCCCCATCCTCGACCCGAGCGGCCAGCCCTACCCGGTGGGCACGAGCGGCCGCTCCATCACCTCGTCGCTGGCGCTCCACCTGCTCTGGGACGACCGCGACAGCCCGGCGGCGCCGACGCGCGGCAGCTACCTCATGGCCCGCCTGCGCTCCTCGCACTCGCTGCTCGGGGCCGACGACGAGTGGCGCTCCCTCTACCTCGACGCCCGCACCTACCTGCGCGTCCCGGGCCCGCGCGCCGTGCTGGCGCTCTGGGGCGTCGCCTGGTCGGCCTTCGGCCGGCCGCCCTACCTCCTCCTGCCGTCGATCGGCGCCGACCCGGATCACCGGACCGGGCGCGGCCTGGTCGAGGGGCGCTACACCGGCAAGGATCTCGCCTACGCCGAGGCCGAGTACCGCTTCCACCTCTGGGAGTTCCTGAGCGCCGCGGTGGGCGCCTCCGCCACGGCGGTGAGCGACCGGAGCCCGGAGACGCCGCGCGCCGGGTTCGGCGCGGTCCACCCGAGCTTCGTGGTGGGCGTGCGGGCGCTCCTCTCGAGCGCCTCGCAGGCGCGCCTCGCCTTCGACGTGGCCCTCTCGCCGGGGCGCGGCGTGGCCTTCTACCTGGCGGCCAACGAGGCGTTCTAGCGGCCTGGCCCGCCCGCGGGTCGCCGGGTCGACCCGGGGTGCCAGGGGCCAGGGACGCGCCGGCCGCCCGGTTCCGTGGCACCATGCGCCCGCATGAGCCAGCCCGCCACCACCGCCGCGCCGGAGCGGCTGCCCGGCCAGATCTGGTACCTCGCCTGGAACGAGGCGGCCGAGCGCTTCAGCTACTACGGCATGAGCTCGATCCTGACGCTCCACATGGTGAAGAACCTGGGGCTGGCGGAGCACGACGCCATCGGCGGCTACCAGCTCTTCGTCTTCGCCGTCTACGCGGCGCCGCTCGTGGGCGCGCTCCTCTCCGACCTCCTGTGGGGCCGCTACCGGACCATCCTCTGGCTCAGCTTCGGCTACGTGGCGGGCCACGCCACCATCGCCCTCTGGGAGGGGCCGGCCGGGCTGGTGGCCGGGTGCCTGCTCATCGCGCTCGGCGCCGGCGGCATCAAGCCCTGCGCCTCGGCCTTCGCCGCCGACCAGGTGCCGGCCCGCGGGCGGCTCGTGGAGCGCGTCTACAACCTCTACTACTGGATGATCAACCTCGGGTCCTTCGGCTCGACGCTGCTCATCCCCTGGCTCTTCGACGCCTACGGGCCGCGCGTCGCCTTCGGCGTGCCCGGCGTCGCCATGGCGCTGGCGCTCTCCGTCTTCTGGCTCGGGCGCGGCCGCTACGTGCGGCAGCCGGTCGTCCGGCGCGCCCCGGGGGGCGGCTCCTTCGCCGCCACCGTCCGCTCGGCCGGCTGGGTGGCGCTCATCTTCGCCCCGGTGGCCGCCTTCTGGGCGCTCTACTTCCAGTATGGGTCGGCCTGGACGCTCCAGGCCGACAAGATGGACCGGGTGGTGGCCGGCTTCGAGATCTCCACCGGCCAGGTGCAGACGCTCAACGCCACGCTCATCCTCCTCCTCATCCCGGTCTTCTCGCTCTTCGTCTACCCGGCCGTGGCCCGGCTCGGCGTCGGCGTCACGCCGCTGCGCAAGATGACCGCGGGGATGTTCGTCACCGTCCTCTCCTTCGTGGCGGCGGCGGTGGTGGAGGGCTGGCTGCAGGCGGGCGGGCGGCCGCACGTCGCCTGGCAGCTGCCGCAGTACGTCTTCATGGGCGTGGGCGAGGTGCTGGTCTCGGTGACCGCGCTCGAGTTCGCCTACACGCAGGCGCCGCCGCAGGCCAAGAGCTTCATCATGGGGCTCTGGTACCTGACCATCTCGGCCGGGAGCCTGCTCGCCGCGGTGGTGGCGCGGCTCAACCGCTACCAGGGGGTCGCCTACTACCGCTTCTACGCCTGGCTCATGCTGGGCGCGGCGGTGGTCTTCGCCGCCGTCGCCCTGGTCTACAGGCCGGTGGCCCCCGCGGCCGCCGAGGTGGAGGCCTCGTGAGCGCCACCGATCCCGCCGCCGCGGCCCAGGCGGCCCCGGCCGCCGCCGAGGCGAAGCTCCGCTACCCGGCGCAGGTGAAGTACATCGTGGGCAACGAGGCCTGCGAGCGCTTCTCGTTCTACGGGATGCGCTCCATCCTCACCGTCTACATGGTCCAGTGGCTGCTGTACGACGCCCGCGAGGCCAAGGCCAACTACCACGCCTTCATGATGGCGACCTACTTCACGCCGCTCCTGGGCGGGTGGATCGCCGACCGCTTCCTCGGGCGCTACAAGACCATCCTCTGGATCTCCTTCCTCTACGTGGCCGGCCACGCCACGCTGGCGCTCTGGGAGACGCGCGCCGGCTTCTTCGCCGGGCTGGCGCTCATCGCGCTCGGCGCCGGCGGCATCAAGCCCTGCGTCTCGGCCTTCGTCGGCGACCAGTTCGACGCCTCCCACTCGAAGCTCATCGCGCGCGTCTACTTCTGGTTCTACTGGGTCATCAACCTCGGCTCCGCCACGGCCAAGCTCCTCATCCCCGGGCTGCTGCGCGGCGTCGGGCCGGCCGTCGCCTTCGCGCTGCCCGGCCTGCTCATGCTCCTCTCGGTGGTGGTCTTCTGGGGCGGCCGCCGCCACTACACCATGGCGCCCCCCTCCGGCCCGCGCCCGCACGGCTTCGTCCGGGTCACCTGGCGCGCCCTGCGCCGCCTCGGCACCGGCCGCGCCGGCGAGCACTGGCTCGACGCCGCGCGCGACCGGCACCCGGCCGACGCGGTGGAGGGGGCCAAGGCGGTCTTCCGCATCATGGGGATCTTCGCGGTGGTCCCCTTCTTCTGGAGCCTCTTCGACCAGACCGGCTCGTCCTGGGTGCTGCAGGCGGCCGCCATGGACCGGACGGTCGGGGGCCTCACGCTCGACGCCTCGCAGCTCCAGGCGGCCAACCCGTTCCTCATCATGGGGCTCATCCCGCTCTTCACCTGGGCCGTCTTCCCGGCGCTGGCCCGGCGCGGCGTCGACCTCTCGCCGCTGAGGAAGATGACGGCCGGCATGTTCGTCACCGTCCTCTCCTTCGTGGCGGCGGCGGTGGTGCAGATCCTCATCGACACCGGCCACCCGCCGCACGTCCTGTGGCAGCTGCCGCAGTACCTCCTGCTCACGGTGGGCGAGATCCTGGTCTCGGTGACCGGCCTCGAGTTCAGCTACACGCAGGCGCCGCGGGCCATGCGCAGCACCATCATGTCGATCTGGTTCCTCACCGTGGTGGCGGGCAACCTGGTCACCTGGCTGGTCAACGCGCTCGTCGGGCTCGAGGGGGCCGCCTACTTCCTGCTCTTCGCCGGGCTCATGCTGCTCGCCGCGCTCGCCTTCCGCCTGGTGGCGCGCCGCTACCGGCCGGCGGCGGCGGAGGGGTGATCACGGAGGGTGATGGAAGGAGGTGAGCGCACCTCTCCCACCTCGCCGCTCACGCGCCCACGGCGGCGCCGGAGCGGCGCTCGCACCTTCACCCGTCACCTGATCGCGGGTTCGACAGCCGGTGCGTGGCCGTGGTCCACTGCGGGGAGTCGTCCTCTTCGAATGGAGCGCCCTCCCATGAAGCGCCTGCTGCTCGTCGTCGTCCCGCTCGTCATCGCCGGCTGCGCCACCCAGAGCGCCTCGCACTACTCCGTGGTGCCGGAGACGAAGGTGGTGGAGCGCGTCGCCAAGCAGACGCCGCGCCCGGCGCCCGAGCTGGGCTCGGGCGGCTCCGTCCGCTGATCGGTCGTCAGCCGCGCGCCTCGCCGGTGCGGACGTCCCTCCCGTCCGCGCCCCCGACCGGCAGGCCGTCGGCGTAGCGCACCCGGTTGGCCAGCCCGGCCGCGATCCGCGGGCCGGGCGTCACGATCCCGACGAGGTTGAGGGGATCGGCGGCCGACACCTCCACCCGCTCCGAGCCGTCCTTCGGCGCCCGCCGCGCCGCGCGGAGCGCCTCGACCGCCTCCGGCAGCGCGAACTGCTCGCCCGAGAAGCCGGCCACGAAGCGGCCGCCCCGCAGGCTGCCGCGCGCCTCCTCGGTCCGGTAGACCCGCACCAGCTCGCGCCAGGGCGGCGCCCCGGCCTCCCGCGTGAGGAGGTCGCGGAAGACCACGCCGTAGCGGCGCAGGTACTGCCGGGCCATGGCGGCCACGAGCTCGTCGCGATCCGGGGCGGCGCCGGCCTCGCCCCCGGCCGGCCGCGGTGAGCGCAGCAGCGACCAGCGCCCGCCGGCGAAGGCGGCGCGCCGCGGCGCGTGGCGCGGCGGCGGATCGACGAGCGCGCGCAGCCCGGCGAAGCCGTCGCAGGTGACG
>DASTGK010000162.1:0-3677 GCA_035719085.1 Anaeromyxobacteraceae bacterium | reverse complement strand
GCGCCCAGGGCGGCCGCGAGACGGTGCTGCTCGTCGAGGACGACGACGTGGTGCGGGCCCTCGCCCGCCGCGCGCTCGAGGGGGCCGGCTACACGGTGCACGACGCGCCCGGGCCGCGCGCGGCGTCGGCCCTGGCCGCGGGGCTGCGCGGCCGGCTCGACCTGCTCCTCACCGACGTCATGCTGCCCGAGGAGAGCGGCCCCGCGCTGTCGCGGCGGCTCGCCGGCGGCCAGCCGGAGCTGCGGGTGCTCTTCATGTCCGGGTACCTGGGCGAGGCGGCCGGCGCGCTGCCCGGCGACGCGCCGTTCCTGCAGAAGCCGTTCACGCCGGACGTGCTGCTCGCCAAGGTGCGCGAGGCGCTCGACGGCGCGCGCCCGCGCGCCTAGCGGCGCCGGAGGTCCTCGGGGCGGCCCGTCAGTCCCGGTCGCGCGGCCGACGGGGCCCGCGCGCGTACTGGACGAACAGGATGATGGCGAGCACGAGCAGGACCGGGAAGAAGGCCCGGGAGAAGAGCAGCCGCGGCCTTCGCGCCACCAGGACCACGAGCGCGGTGGCCAGGATCGCCACGGGCCAGCTGAGCCGGATCATCCGCGCATCCTAGCCGAACCGGCTCGTACGCGCGGCGCCCCTGCCGGTCGGGACCTGACGGCAGGCTGTCGGAAAATGCCCCGACAGTCCGCGGGATTTCCCGCAGCGGGTGGGTGCGCCAAATGGCGCAAGCGCCAATTTTGGTCTCCCGCGGCTCGCGCAAAAGCTGGCGCGAGGTCGTTTGAGGCGCAGCGAATGCACAGCGCTTCGCAACAGTTGTCGCACGCAGCGTAAACGGGGGTCGGCCTCCCCGGACGACTCCCTGCGACGACGCGCACATGGACGAACGGCTGGACAACCCACCTTCAGGCGCGGCAACAGGGCATGGCGATTGCTCTGGCAACGAACCGCCTCAACCCCCCCGGCCGACCACGGCCGACCAGGAGAAATCGAATGCACACCGTCTCGCGTCTCAGGACCGCGTCGCTGTCGGCCGCGGCCCTCGCGCTCTTCCTCACCGCCTGTACCGGCGACACCGGCCCTGCCGGAGCGGCCGGCGCCAACGGCACCGACGGCGCCACCGGCCCGACCGGCCCCACGGGCCCCACGGGCCCCACGGGGCCGACCGGCCCGACCGGCCCCGCCGGCACCCCCGGCGTCTCGTCGGCCTCGACCGGCCTCAAGCTGGCCGTCGTCAGCGTCACCGCCGCCCCCGGCGCCCCGGTCTCGGTCCGCTTCACCGCCAAGGACGCCCGCGGCTACCCGGTCGACCTGAACGGCCTCTACTCGCTCAACACCGGCATCGCGCCCCGCTTCGCGCTCGCCTCGGTCTCCAAGGACGCCAAGGGCAACCTGCTGCCCTACGCCGTCTACACCAAGAGTGGCAGCAAGACGGCCGCCACGACGACCGATCCGGCGCCGGATCCGGCGACGGTGACGGTGCAGCCGACCGCCTTTGGCCCCGGCCTGCCGGGCCAGGCCCCGACGGCCACGGTCCAGAACCCCGCCATGACGGGCGTGCTCGTCGAGAACGGCTCGGGCGCGGGTGACTACACCTACACCTTCCCCACCGGCGGCTCGACCGCCGCGGCCAACACCGCCGGCAAGCAGGTGACCACGGTCGCCGCCGCGGTGCAGATCGACGCCGCCAGCGTGGACGTCCCGCACACCCTCTGGATCCAGGCGGGCCGCCAGACCAACCTCTCGAACGCCCAGGACCCGGCCGGCTGGACGGCCGTCAACCTCGAGTACGACTTCGTCCCGTCGGGCAACGGCACGCCGGTGAAGCGCGAGATCGTCACCTCGGCCGCCTGCGCCAAGTGCCACCGCGGCTTCCGCCCGGAGGGCACGGTGGCGAGCGGCTTCCACGGCGCCGGCCGCGTCGAGGCGCCCTTCTGCAACGTCTGCCACAACCCGGGCCGCGTCTCCAACCCGGCGGCCGACTCGTCGGTCTTCGTCCACCGCATCCACAACGCCCGGGCGCTCCAGCCGGCCAACCTCTTCCACGCCATCACCACCGAGTACCCGCAGGACGTCCGCAACTGCGACGCCTGCCACGCCGGCGCCGCGCAGGGCAGCCAGGCCACCGCCCGCCCGACCCGCGCCTCCTGCGGCTCCTGCCACGACTACGTCGACTTCACGGGCGCCAAGGCCGCGGCCTGCACCGACCCGGTCACCGTCGACGCCGCCGGCCTCGCCGTCCCCTGCAACCACATGGGCGGCGCCCAGGCCGATGACGCCAGCTGCACCGTCTGCCACAGCGCGTCCGGCATCGCCTCGAAGCACGTGCCGGTCGCCGCGCCGGATCCGAACAGCACCTACGCGGGCGGCACCAACGCCAACACCAACGCGGCCTGGGTGGCCGCCGCCGGCAAGGTCCCGGCCGGCGCCGCCAAGATCACCTATGACGTGCAGAGCGTCTCGGTGGACGGCGCCTCCCACCCGGTCATCGCCTTCAAGCTCGAGAAGGACGGCGTCGACGTCAACTTCGGCACCTACGACGCGGTCGCCAACCCCGAGCTGATCCCCAACTTCGTCGGCTCGCCCAGCGTCTACTTCGCCTTCGCCGTGCCGCAGGACGGCATCGCCGCCCCGGCCGACTTCAACGCCTCGGCCTCGGGCTACGTCAAGAACATCTGGAACGGGACCGCCACGGGCACCGGCGCCGGCACCATCACCGGCCCCGACGCCTCCGGCTACTACACCGTCACGCTGACCGGCGTGGTGGTCGCGGCCAACGCCACGATGCTCACCGGCGGCGTCGGCTACACCTACGCCCTCACCGCCACCCAGCCGCTCACCCAGACCAACGTCGCGGGCTACGCGTACAACACCACCACCAAGATCGGCGGCCTCATCGTCCCGGCCCCGAACGTCTGGAAGGTGGGCACCGGGTTCACCGGCCGCCGCGCCATCGTGGACAACTCGACCTGCAACACCTGCCACGCCGCCCTCGGCGCCGCCCCGACGTTCCACGCCGGCCAGCGGAACGACGCCCCGACCTGCGCCTTCTGCCACACGCCCAACCGCACCAGCAGCGGCTGGTCGGCCAACGCCAAGGAGTTCGTCCACGCGCTGCACGGCGCCCGGGTCCGCTTCAACAACTTCACCTGGCACGCCGAGAGCGCCACCGCGGGCTTCTGGGAGGTCGGGTTCCCCGGCCCCATCAACGACTGCACCGCCTGCCACCTGGCGGGCACGTTCGACTTCAGCAAGACGACGGCCGCCCAGAACGACGCCATGCTCTGGAGCACCGTCGCCACCGGCACGTACAACCCGGCCAGCGCCACCGCCTACACGTTCTCGCCGTACGTGGTCGCCGACGGCGTGACCAACTACGGCGCGGGCTTCGCGTACGCGGTCGCCACCGGCACGAGCACGCCGGCCGCCGCCACCACGCTCGTCACCTCGCCGATCACGGCGGCCTGCTCGGCCTGCCACGACAGCAAGGCGGCCGTGGCCCACATGCAGGACAACGGCGGCTCGTTCTACGTCCCGCGCTCCGCGGCGACCAAGGTCGAGCAGTGCCTCATCTGCCACGGCCCGGGGTCCATCGCGGCCATCGCGGACGTGCACAAGTAGCGACGCCACCCGGGCGCTCCGGCGCCTGGAGGGGGTGAGGTCGGGGGGGGCCCGCCGGGGCCCGCCCC
>DASTGK010000161.1:0-5259 GCA_035719085.1 Anaeromyxobacteraceae bacterium | reverse complement strand
CCGGCCGACGTGGCCGCCTACGCCCGCAGGCTGGCGGCCGAGGCCTTGGGATCGTCGAGGTAGCGCGGTGCCTTGAAGAGCCAGCCGGCCGGCGCGGGGCGCTGCCCGTACTGGATGCCGCTGATGGCCTCGTAGACCCGGCGCGTCACCGGGCCCACCTCGCCGTCGCCCACCTTGATCTCGCTGCGGTCGTCGAAGACGTAGGCGCCCACCGGGGAGACCACCGCGGCGGTGCCGAAGCCGCCGGCCTCGGTGATGGCGCCGCTGCGCACCCCCTCCAGGAAGTCGGCCAGGCGGACCCGCTCCTGCACCACCTCGACGCCGAGCTCCCGCCCGAGCGCCAGCACCGACTCGGAGGTGATGGAGCGCAGGATGGTGTCGGTGAAGGTCGGGATGACCAGGCGGCCGTCGCGGGTGACGTGGAAGTGGTTCATCGCGCCGGCCTCCTCGATGAACGTGTCGGTGGTGTCGAGGTAGAGCACCTGCGAGGCGCCCAGCGAGTGGGCCACCTCGCCGGCCATCAGCGAGGCGGCGTAGTTGCCGCCGGTCTTGAGGGCGCCGGTGCCGCCCGGGGCGGCGCGGTGGAAGCGCTTCGAGATGAGGAGCTTCACCGGCTCGGAGAAGCCCTTGGGGTAGTAGGGGCCGGAGGGCGAGAGGAAGACGCAGTAGACGTAGGTCTTGGAGGGCTTCACGCCCAGCGAGTCCTGGTTGCCGAACATGAAGGGGCGGATGTAGAGCGACGCCCCCTCCTGCTCCGGGGACCAGAGCCGGTCGACGTCGAGGAGGGCCAGGATGGCCTGCACCTGGTCCTCCACCGGGATGGTGGGCATGCAGACGCCCGGCGCCGAGCGGTTCATGCGCTCGGCGTTCTTGTCGAGGCGGAAGCCGTAGATCTCGCCGTCGGCGTGCTTGAAGGCCTTGGCCCCCTCGAAGATCTCCTGGCTGTAGTGGAGCACCACCGCGCCCGGATCGAGCGCGAGCGGGCCGTAGGGCACGATGCGCGCGTCGCGCCAGGCGCCGTCCACGTAGTCCATGAGGAACATGTGGTCGGTGCGCAGCTGGCCGAAGGAGAGGGGCCCCTGCGGGCGGAACGGCTCGCCGCGGCGGGCGCTGGCGGGCTTGAGCTCGTACCGGATCTTCACGGCATCCTCCGAGCGGCCGCGGACGGGATGGGCGCGGCCGGGATCTGGATGTGTACCACGCCCGGGCCTCGCCCGGTGTGCGCCGGGCCGCCTCCCGATATAGTCCGGTCCATGAGCGTCACCGTGGAGACCGGAACCACCCTCGCCTTCGACCGCTTCTGGCGGTGGCTGAAGCGCCACCCCCACTGCATCCTGCGCGCCGGCACGCCCGACGCCTTCCTCTACGACCAGGACGACCTGCACTGGCGCATCGACGAGGACGACGACCGCGTCCCGACGGTGCAGCTCATGCGGGGCAAGGCGCTCATCGCCGAGGTGGCCATCGACGCGCGCGACATCCTCTTCGTGCAGGTGACGCCCGACCCGGAGGGGGAGGCCGGCCAGCACCTCTTCGAGGTGATCGGCGGCGGCGACGAGCCGTACCCCGTGTACCACTTCCTCCTGGCCCACGGCTTCGAGGACGAGGGGTCCGGCCACCGGCAGAACGTGCTGAAGCAGTAGCTCAGCGGGGGTGGGCCAGGGCGTGCAACTCGGCGGCCCGGCCGGCCCAGCGGTCCGCCGCCGCCGCGTCGCCGCGATCGCGCTCCACGCCAGCCCGCTCGTCGACGAGCTTCGCGAGCGCCTCGATCTCGTCGGGGTGGCCGAGCTGCGCCGCCACCGGCCCCACGCCGATCGCCTCGAGCAGGCCGAGGTCGACGCCGAGCAGGCTGCGCGCCGTGGCGGCGATCTCCTGCTTCGCCGCCTCGTGCTGCCCCGCCTTGCGCAGGGTGAGGATGCGGGCCATCGCCTGGGCGAAGGCCTCGATGATCCGGAGGATGTAGTCGCGCTGGAGGGACATACCGGTGAACCTGCGGCCGCGCCCGCGGCTGTCAAGGCGACTGCCGGGGGGCGCCGAGCCGCCGCGGCGCAAGGCGTGGCGTTGCACCGGCCGCGGCGCGAGGCTATCCTCTTCACGTGCTGTCGCGTCTCTATTGCGAGTGGCGTCGATTTCGCTGCCCCCGGCCCCTGCCCGGGCCGGACGGCGCCGCCCCTCGCGTGACGCGGTAGCCGCTCCGTTCCAATCCGTTCCGGGCTCGTGGTCGGGGGTGCAGCACCCCTCGCCCGCCCTGCCACGCCGTGCGCCCACACGACGGCGCGCCCGCCCGAACCGGAGAGACGCACGATGTCCCGAACGCCCATCACCCCCGACGCCCTGCGGCGCGCGCTCGCGCTCCGCGACCTGACCGATCCGGCCCAGGGGCCGCACGCCGTGCAGCGCGTGGTCGAGGCGGCCCTCGCCGCGCTCCGCGAGCTCTTCGGCGCCCCGGTGCTCGTCGAGCGGGCCGACCCGATCGTCTCGGTGGCCGACAACTACGACCGGCTGCTCTACCCGCCCGGCGGCGCCGCCCGCGACGCCCGCTACACGCGCTACGTCACGGCGACGACGCTGCTCCGGACGCAGGCGAGCGCCATGATTCCGCCGCGCCTGCGCCGGCTCGCCGCCGCCCCGCCGGACGACGTCGTCCTCGCCTGCCCCGGCCTCGTCTGGCGGCGCGACCGGATCGACCGGCTCCACGTCGGCGAGCCGCACCAGCTCGACCTGTGGCGCGTCCGGCGCGGCCCCTCCACCGCCGGTGACCTCGACCGGATGATCGACGCGGTGGCGGCGGCGGTGGCGCCGGGGCGGCGCGTCCGCAGGCAGCGGACCGCCCACCCGTACACGGCGGGCGGCCTGCAGCTCGAGGTGGAGGCCGACGGCGCGTGGATCGAGATCGGCGAGTGCGGCCTGGCCCACCCGGCCATCCTGCGCGAGGCCGGCCTGCCCCCGGAGTGGACCGGGCTCGCCATGGGGCTCGGCCTCGACCGGCTCGTCATGCTGGCGAAGGGGCTGGACGACATCCGGCTGCTCCGCTCGGAGGACCCGCGCGTCGCCACACAACTGCTCGACCTCTCGCCGTGGCGGCCGGTGTCGCATCACCCGCCCGTGCGGCGCGACCTCTCGGTGGCGGTGGGCGAGCGGCTCGGCGCCGAAGAGCTGGGCGACCGGGTGCGCGAGGCGCTCGGCGCCCACGCGGCCGACGTCGAGGCGATCGAGCTCCTCGCCGAGACGAGCGCGGCGGCGCTCCCCCCGGCGGCGCGGGCCCGGCTCGGGATCCGCCCCGGGCAGAAGAACGCGCTGGTGCGGCTCACGCTGCGGGCCATCGGCCGGACGCTCACCGACGGCGAGGCCAACCGGCTGCGCGACGAGGTCTACGCCGCCCTCCACGAGGGCAGCCGGGCCGAGTGGGCCTGCGGCACCCCGCCCTGGCAGGCCGCCTCCTGAGGGGTGATGACGCGACGGGCCGATCCGGGCTAAGTCACTGTCCGTCAAAGGGGGAGCCCGATGCGCCTGCCCGAGTACGATCGCCTGGACGCCCTGGGGCTCGCCGCCCTGGTGGCGCGCCGCGAGGTCACCGCCGCGGAGCTGCTGGAGGCGGCGCTCGAGCGGCTCGACGCCCGCAACCCGGCGCTCAACGCCGTCGTCGCCCGCTACGACGAGGAGGCCCGGGCGCGCGCCGCCGGCCGGCTCGAGGGGCCCTTCGCCGGCGTCCCCTTCGTCCTCAAGGATCTCTTCACCGCCTGGAAGGGCCACCCCATGACCTTCGGGTCGCGGCTCGGCCAGGGCTACGTGCCCGACTACGACGCCGAGGTGGTGCGCCGGCTCGAGGGGGCCGGCCTCGTGCTGTTCGGCCTGACCAACGCGCCGGAGCTGGGCATCCTGGCCCACACCGAGCCGGTGCTCCACGGCCCGGCCCGCAACCCCTGGAGCCCCGACCACACGCCGGGCGGCTCGTCGGGCGGATCGGCCGCGGCGGTGGCGGCGCGCATCGTCCCGGCCGCCCACGGCAACGACGGCGGCGGCTCGATCCGCATCCCCGCCTCGCACTGCGGCCTCTTCGGCCTGAAGCCGACGCGCGGCCGCGTCAGCATGGCGCCCGCCTTCGGCGAGGCCTGGCTCGGCTTCGCCAGCGAGGGGGTGCTGACGCGCTCGGTGCGCGACTCGGCGGCGCTGCTCGACGTGCTGGCCGGCCCGATGCCCGGCGACCCCTACGCCGCGCCGCCGCACGCGGGGCGCTTCGCCGACGAGGTCGGGGCGCCGCCCGGGCGGCTGCGCGTCGCCTTCACCGACCGGAGCTTCTTCGGCCACGGCACCGGCCCGGACGCGGTGGCCGCCGTGCGCGGCGCGGCGGCGCTGCTCGAGGAGCTGGGGCACGACGTCGAGGAGGCGCGCCCGCCCTTCGATCGCGGGCCGATGGTGCTCGCCTACCTGTACGTGGTGGCGGCCGGCGTGGCGGCGTCGGTGACCGAGATCGCCAAGCTCACCGGTCGCAAGCCGGGGCGGGCCACGCTCGAGCCGGAGACGCTGGCGCTCGCCGCCGCCGGCCACGCCGTCTCGGCGGCCGAGCTGGCGGCCGCTCTCGAGGCGATGCGGCGCATGGGGCGCGAATTCGGGCGCTTCTTCGAGCGGTACGACCTGCTCGTCACGCCCACGGTCGCCGAGCCCCCGCCGCGCGTCGGCGCGCTCCAGCCGAGCGCCGTCGAGCGGCTCGGCCTCCGCGTCGCCGCGGCGAGCCGGAGCCGGCGGCTGCTCGACCTCCTCTTCGCGCAGGTGGGCGACCGCTCCTTCGACGCCACCGGCTTCACCATGCCGTTCAACCAGACCGGCCAGCCGGCCATGTCGGTGCCGCTCCACCAGACCGCCGCCGGGCTCCCCATGGGCGTGCAGGTGGTCGGGCGCTTCGGCGACGAGGCGACGCTCCTCCGCGTGGCGGCGCAGCTCGAGGCGGCGCGCCCCTGGGCCGGACGGGCGCCGAGGGGCGTCGAGGTGTAGCGCGGCGGCGCGCCGGCGGGCGGCACCGACGGGGTGCCGCTGGCCTCGGCGCAGGCCGGCGCCTGCGCTACGGGATGACCCGCACCGCGTCGGTGCCGTGGAAGCGGCGACCCGCCACGGTGCGCCCTGCCAGGGAAGCCTCGGCGTCGCCCAGCTGGAGCTGCAGCGCCGAGGTCTCGAAGGCGGCCACGAGGTCGGGCCGGCCGTCGCCGTTCACGTCGGCGAACGAGGTGCGCGGCGCCCCGGCGCCGTCGAGGGCCACCGGGG
>DASTGK010000160.1:0-5355 GCA_035719085.1 Anaeromyxobacteraceae bacterium | reverse complement strand
TGGTCGCCATGAACCCGGAGTCGGCCCAGGAGGACGTGGCGGCGGTGCCGGCCGGCGCGGCGGTGGTCTACGACGCGCCGCTCGCCCTCTCCGGCGCGCGGGCCGATCTGCTCTGGTACCCGGTCCCCTTCGACGAGCTGGTGGCGCCGGTCACCGGCGAGGCCAGGCTGCGCAAGCTCCTGCGCAACATGGTCTACGTCGGGACGCTGGCGCGGCTCCTCGACCTCGAGCTCCCCGAGGTGGAGCGGGCGGTGGGGCGGGTCTTCGGCAAGAAGGCCAAGGCGCTGGAGCTCAACCTGGCGGCGGCCCGCGCCGGGTACGAGCACGCCCGGGCGTTCGCGCGGCCGCTCCCCTTCCGCGCCGCGCGCATGGACGCGACGCGCGGCAAGATCATCGTGGACGGCAACGCCGCCGCGGCCATCGGCTCGATGTTCGCCGGGGTGACGGTGCTGGCCTGGTACCCCATCACCCCGTCCTCCTCGCTGGCCGAGGCGCTCATCGCGCAGCTGAAGCGGCTGCGGCACGATCCGGACGGCAAGGCCACCTACGCGGTGCTGCAGGCCGAGGACGAGCTGGCGGCCATCGGCATGGTGCTCGGCGCCGGCTGGGCCGGGGCGCGGGCCATGACCGCCACGAGCGGCCCCGGCATCTCGCTCATGAGCGAGCTCGCCGGGCTCGGCTACTACGCCGAGATCCCGGCGGTCGTCTGGGACGTGCAGCGGGTCGGGCCCTCCACCGGCCTGCCGACGCGCACCGCCCAGGGCGACGTCCTCTCCACGGCGCTCCTCTCCCACGGCGACACGAAGCACCTCGTGCTCCTCCCCGGCTCGGTGGAGGAGTGCTTCTCCATGGCGGTCGAGGCCTTCGACCTGGCCGAGCGGTTCCAGACGCCGGTCTTCGTCCTCTCCGACCTCGACCTCGGCATGAACACCTGGATGGCCGAGCCGTTCACCTACCCGGAGCGCCCCATCGACCGCGGCAAGGTGCTCGGCCGGGCGGAGCTGGAGCGGCTCGGCGGCTTCGCCCGCTACGCCGACGTGGACGGCGACGGCATCGGCTGGCGCACGCTCCCCGGCACCGACCACCCCAGGGCCGCCTACTTCACCCGCGGCACCGGCCACGACGAGGCGTCCGGCTACAGCGAGAAGCCGGACGTCTACGAGAAGAACCTCCAGCGTCTGGCGCGGAAGCTCGACGGCGCGCGCGAGGTGGCCCCGGCGCCCGTGGCCGACGGCGCCGGCGCCGCGGTCGGCCTCCTCGCCTACGGCTCCTCCGACTTCGCGGTGCGCGAGAGCCGGGCCCAGCTCCAGGCCGAGCGCGGCCTCGCCACCGACTACCTGCGCGTGCGGGCCGTGCCCTTCGCCAGGGCGGTGAGGGAGTTCGTGGCGGCGCACGAGCGGGTCTACGTGGTGGAGCAGAACCGCGACGCCCAGCTGGCCGGGCTGCTCAAGCTCGACCTCGAGCCCGCGCTCATCGGCCGGCTGCGCCCGCTCGCCCGCACCGACGGCCTGCCCCTCGACGCCCGCACCGTCACCGACGCCATCCTGGCCCAGGAGGGCCGCTGACATGGCCGCCACCGCCCCCGCCGCCCCCAAGGTCAACCGGCTCGGCCTCGCCGTCCTCGAGTACAAGGGCGGCAAGACGACGCTCTGCGCCGGCTGCGGCCACAACGCCATCTCCGAGCGGATCCTGGAGGCCTACTTCGACCTCGGCATCCCGCCGGAGCGGGTGGCCAAGCTCTCCGGCATCGGTTGCTCCTCCAAGACGCCGGCCTACTTCATGAGCCGGTCGCACGCCTTCAACGGCGTGCACGGCCGCATGCCCTCGCTCGCCACCGGCGCGCTCCTCGCCAACCGGACGCTCCACGGCATCGGCGTCTCCGGCGACGGCGACACCGCCTCCATCGGCGTCGGCCAGTTCGTCCACCTGGTGCGCCGCAACGTGCCGATGGTCTACGTCGTCGAGAACAACGGCGTGTACGGCCTCACCAAGGGGCAGTTCTCGGCCACCGCCGACCCGGGCTCGACGCTCAAGACCGGCGCGGTGAACGAGCTGCCGGCGCTCGACGCCTGCGCCCTCGCCATCCAGCTCGGCGCCAGCTTCGTGGCGCGCAGCTTCTCCGGCGACAAGAAGCAGCTCTCGGCCCTGCTCAAGGGGGCCATCGCCCACCGCGGCACGGCGCTGCTCGACGTCATCTCCCCCTGCGTCACCTTCAACGACCACGAGGGCTCGACCAAGAGCTTCGCCTACGTGAAGGAGCACGACGAGCCGCTGCAGGAGCTCTCCTGGGTGCCGGCCTACGAGGAGATCGCCGTCGACTACGACCCGGGCACCACCGCGGAGGTGGCGCTCTTCGACGGCTCGCGGCTGCGGCTCAAGAAGCTGGAGGAGGGGTACGACCCGACCGACCGGGCCGGCGCGCTGACGCGGCTGCTGGCCGCCCAGGCCGCGGGCGAGGTGCTCACCGGCCTCCTCTTCGCCGACCCCAAGGTGCCCGCCTTCACCGACCGGCTCGGCCTCGTCGAGGAGCCGCTCGCCACCCTGCCGCCCGAGCGGGTCCGGCCGCCGCGCGCGGTCCTCGAGGCCATCGTCGAGTCGCTGCGGTAGGCTGGCGCCATGATCAAGGCGATCCGCATCCACGAGACGGGCGGTCCGGAGGTGTTGCGCGTCGAGGCGCTGGAGCTGCCGCCGCCCGGGCCGGGCGAGGTGCGCGTCCGGCACGAGGCGGTCGGCGTCAACTTCGTCGACACCTACCACCGGACCGGGCTCTACCCGCTGCCCCTCCCCACCGGCCTCGGCGTCGAGGCGGCCGGCGTGGTGGAGGCGGTCGGCGCCGGCGTGGCCGGCCTCCGGGCGGGCGACCGGGTGGCCACCATCGCGCCGCCCGGCTCCTACGCCGAGGCGCGCAACGTGCTGGCCGACCGCGCCGTGCCGCTCCCCGCCGGCGTCGGCGCCGAGCAGGCCGCGGCCGGCTTCGTGAAGGGGCTCACCGCCCACATGCTCATGACCCGCTACCGCGCCGTGCGGGCGGGCGACCCGGTGGTGGTGACCGCCGCCGCCGGCGGCGTCGGGCAGCTGCTGGTGCAGTGGTTGAAGGCGATCGGCGCCACCGTCATCGCCGTGGTCGGCTCGGACGCCAAGGCGGCCACGGTGCGCGCCCTCGGCGCCGACCTGGCGCTCGTCAGCGGGCGCGACGACGTGCCGGCGCGGGTGAAGGCGCTCACCGGCGGCGTGCCCATCGTCTACGACTCGGTCGGCAAGGCGACCTTCGAGACCTCGCTCGACTGCCTCGCCCCCTTCGGCGTGCTGGTGGTCTACGGCAACGCCTCGGGGCCGGTGCCGCCGATCGACCCGGGCCTCCTGGCGCGCAAGGGCTCGCTCGCCGTGGCGCGCCCGAGCGTCTTCAACCACGTGGCCCGCCGCGCCGACCTCGAGGCCGCGTCCGCCGCCTTCTTCGCGGCGCTGGCCGAGGGGCGGGTCAAGGTGGCGGTCGGCGGCCGCTGGCCGCTCGTTGAGGCGGCCGAGGCCCACCGGGCGCTCGAGTCGCGCGCGACGAGCGGGTCGCTCCTCCTCCTGCCGTAGCCGGCGCGCCGTCCTCCCCACCGCGCCGGGCCCGGCGGGCGCGCCCGCGCGGGCCGCGCCGTACGCTGGGCGCGGGACGCCCAAGCGGGGACCCCCGTCGAGGTCCACCCATCGTCATGGCGGCGGTTCGCCGCGTGGCTAGGTGATGATCCGTTGACCCCGCAGCCGGGAGGAGCACATGGCGACCATCCGGAACCACGTGACCCGAGACATCGCAACGCTCGACGCCAGCACCACCTGCCGGGAGGCGGCCAAGCTCATGGCCGATCGCCGCATCGGCTCGGTGGCGGTGAGGGACGGCGGCAAGATCATCGGCCTCGCCACCGAGCGCGACCTCGTCGGCACGGTGCTGGCGCGCGGCGGCGACTGCCAGATGCCAGTGCGCGAGGCGATGCGCCCCTTGCCGCGCGTGGCCGAGGACGCCACCGAGATCCAGTGCACCGAGCTCATGAAGGAGCACTTCACCCGGCACCTGCTCGTCGAGGAGAAGGGGCAGGTGGTCGGCGTCGTCTCGATGCGCGACATCATCCAGCTCATGCTCGACGAGAAGCAGTTCGTCATCGAGCAGCTGACCGAGTACATCGGGCGGAGCTGAAGCGGCGTATCACCCCGAACCCGAACCCGAACGCGTGCCCCGTCTCCGTGACCCGAGGGCCGGCGCTTGCCGTGCCCGTGAGCCGTGACGGGCCGCCGCCGGGCCGGCCCACGGCCACACGGGCAAGGGGCAAGGGTCACGGGCACGGCCGGCGGGTTCGGGTTCGGGTTCGGCGGGTGCGCCTCCTACGTGGCCCGCTACGCCATCACCTCGACGAGCGAGAGCTCGCGCGCCTCGTGCGCCTGGAGGCGGGCGGCCAGGTCGGCCGCGGCCCGGCCGACCTCGCGGGTCGGGGCCGGCCGCTCCTGGGCGAGCGTCAGCAGGTGGCCCACGTCCTGGAGGATCTCCCGGTGCTCGGCGACGAGGCGCGCCGTCTGGGCCCGGTGCTCCGGGCTCCGGGCGCCGAGGATCCCGTAGAACCCCTTGGCCTGCTCCTCGCGCCCGAAGTGCTCCGCGAGCGTCTGGGCCAGGTCCTCCAGCGCCTCGGCGAGCGCGTCGCGGTCCACGGCCGCGGCCAGCCGCCCGGTCACCTCGTGGAGCCGGTCGTGGTCCTCGTCGAGGAGCCGGGTCACGAGGTCGGCGGCGTGATCGGTGCCCTGCGGGCCGGCGGCGCCGAATTGGGCCTTCTCGGTGGAGTGCTCCAGCGCCAGCGTCGAGGCGGTGCCGCCCGAGGCGGCGGTGGCCACGAGGTCGAAGTAGCCGGTGCCGACCTCGCGCTGGTGGCGGGTGGCGGTGTAGCCCGCCGTCTCCGAGGCGAACTCGCGCTGCTGCAGCTCCGAGTAGGCGCTCATGCCGCGCTCGCCGTAGGCGCGGGCCAGCTCGAACATGCCGTGGTTGAGGGCGTGGAAGCCCGCCAGCGTCACGAACTGGAACTTGTACCCCATCGCGCCCAGCTCGCGCTGGAACCTGGCGATGGTCGCGTCGTCGAGGTGCTTCTTCCAGTTGAACGAGGGCGAGCAGTTGTACGCGAGGAGCTTGCCCGGGAACCGCTCGTGGATGCCCTCGGCGAAGCGCTTGGCCTGCGCGAGGTCCGGGGTCGAGGTCTCGCACCAGACGAGGTCCGCGTAGGGCGCATACGCGAGCCCGCGCGCGATGGCCGCCTCGAGGCCGCCCTTCAGCACGAAGAAGCCCTCCGGCGTGCGCTCCCCCGTGACGAACGGCTTGTCGCGCGGGTCGAC
>DASTGK010000159.1:0-15799 GCA_035719085.1 Anaeromyxobacteraceae bacterium | reverse complement strand
CCGGCGCTCGCGCCCGCGCCCGCGCCCGCCGCCGCCCCCGCCGCGATCCCCGGCCCCAGGTGGCCCGCGCCCACCGGGTTCGTCGGCGTGCAGTGGTCGCGCCTCGACGCGCCGGCCGGAGGGCGCGACGCCGAGTCGTTCGACGTGCGGCGCGCCCGGCTCCAGCTCGACGGCGAGCTCCTGCCGTCGGTCGCGTGGCGGCTCTCGGCCGACGTGGCCGAGCGCGACGCCTCGCGCATCATGAAGGACGCCTACGTGGCGCTCCGCCTCCTGCCGGGCGTCGAGGTGCGGCTCGGCCAGCAGCGCACGCCGTTCGGCTGGGAGCAGACGGAGGACGAGACGAGGCTCCTCTGGGACGACGCCGCCGTGGTGGCGGCCCTGGCGCGCGGCCCCGACGCGCGCGACGTCGGCGTCGGCCTCTCGGGCGGCTGGCAGCTCGCGAGCCCGCTCCGGCTGGAGGTCTCGGCGGCGCTGGTGAACGGCGCCGGGCCGAACACGAGGGACGACCTGAAGGAGAAGAACGCCTGGGGGCGGGCCGGCCTCGCGCTCGCCGCCGGGGCGGTCACGGTGAAGGGCGGCCTCTCCGCCGCCTACGGCCGCCAGGCGACGCCGGGCGCCGACCTGAAGCTCGGCACCGCCGACGACGGCGCCTTCTACTTCCACCGGGCGGGCGGCGACGTGGAGCTCGACAGCCCCTGGCTCTTCGCGGTGGCCGAGCTCGCCCTCGGCCGCTCGGACGAGTCGACGGGCGCGCGGCCGCGCCAGCGCGGCCAGTACCTCGGCCTCTACGGCAAGACGCCCTGGAGCGCCGGCCCCATCCTCCGGCTCGACGGCTACGACCCGGACACCAGGGTCTCCGGCAACGGGCGCGAGCGGGTGACCGTCGGCCTCTACTACGACCTCCTGCCCGTGGCGGCGCGCTTCGTGGCGAGCTACGAGATCGACCGCTCGGCCCCGGCCGTGAGGACCGGCGACGTGGCCACGCTCTCGGCGCAGGTGGTCTTCTAGGGAGTCTCGTGCACCCGCTCCTGCCGCTCCTCGCCCTCCTCGCGGCGCCGCCCGACGCGGCGGTGTCGCGGGCCCTCGCCTCCGGCGCCGAGCCGGGCGGCGAGCGGGCCGCGCGCGCCACCGCCCCGCTCCTCGGCCGCCCCTACCGGCTCGACCCGCTCGGCGAGGGGAGCGGCCCCGACCCCGACCCGCGCTTCCGGCTCGACGCCTTCGACTGCATGACGCTGGTCGAGACGGCGGTGGCGCTCGGCTCCTCCGCGACGCTCGACGAGGCGCGCCGCGCCCTCGACGACGTCCGCTACGACGGCCCGCCGGCGCTCGCCGCCCGCAACCACGAGGTGCTCTCGCAGTGGATCCCGGTGAACGCGAGGAAGGGCTGGATCGCCCCCGCCTCGCGCGCGCTCGCCGGCGAGGCGGCGCTGGTGGAGGCGGTGGAGTACGACGCGGCCCGCTGGGACCGGCTCGCGCGCGCCGGCCGCGGCCTGCGCGGCGTGCCCCGCGAGAAGCTCCCCATCGGCCGGTTCGAGGTGGAGGTGGTGCCGGAGGCGGCGCTCCTCGCCATCGAGCGGCGCATCCCGGACGGCACCGTCGCCTTCGTGGTCCGCGCCGACGACCCGGGCCACGTCACCCGCGTCACGCACGCCGCGCTCATCGTGGCGAGGCCGGACGGCCGCCGCGCCGTGCGCCACGCCAGCTCCTTCCCGAGCGCGCCGCGCGTCGTCGAGGAGCCGCTGGCCCGCTTCCTCGAGCGGCAGCGGCGCGGGGCGCCGCGGCGGGTGGTGGGGCTGGCGCTCTTCACCATCCGCGACGCCCGGGAGCGGCTCGCCTCGCTCCCGAACCCCTGATCGAAGGTTCCGCACCCGTCCGGGACGCCTGGGGTCACGGAACGGCGGCTCGCGCCTCCCTGAGGCTTGACGCCGCGGGGGGTGTCCGAAATACCGCGCGGGGATCGCGCGTACCACCTCGGCACGGGCCCACCGACCATGTCTCGAACCGACCTCTCCGAAGACGGCTCCGTCCTCGTGGCGACCCTCGCCGACCCCGAGCGCGGCCTCGCGGCCGTGGCCTCGCGGCGGCGCGCCCTGGTGGCGCTCGCGGCGGCCACGCTCGCCTCCGTGCTCGTCGCCCTGGCGACGGTGCCGCGGCTCGACTTCTCGGCGAACGTGCCGCGCCCGCAGGGGCCGGACGCCCAGGAGCTGACCCAGTTCCAGCAGGAGGAGGCGGCGGCCCAGGCGCAGAAGATCGGCGCCATCGCGGGCTACGCCGGCGCCGCCCTCGGGCCGACGCTCGCCGCGCTCGGCGCCGCCCTCGGCCTCTTCCTCGCCTTCAAGGTGGCCGGCACCCGGCCGGAGCTGAAGGGCACCTTCGCGGTGGCCGCGCACGCCCTCCTGCCGCTCGCCGTGGCGAGGCTCCTCACGCTCCCGGCGGTCTTCCTGAAGGCCCCCATCCCGGCCGACGAGCTGCCCGGGCTCCTCCCCTCGAGCGCCGCCGCGTTCCTGCCGGCCCACAGCCCGCCCGCGCTCGTCGCCGCCGCCTCGTCGCTCGACCTCTTCGCCCTGTGGGCCGCCGTGCTCCTCGTCATCGGCATGGCCCGCGTGGCCGGCTCCTCCCGGCGGCGCGCCGCGGTGGTGGTGGCCGTCCTCTGGCTCGCCCAGGTCGCCCTCCTCCGCGTCGTCCCCGCCGCGCTCGCCGCCCGGGGCGGCCCGCCCGGCGGAGCGTGAAGCCCATGACCCGACTCCTCCTCGCCCTCGCCGCCGCGCTCCCGCTCGCCGCCCGCGCCCAGCCGCTCACGCTCGACGACGCCCTCGGCCTCGCCGCCCGGCAGAGCCACGACCTGGTGCTGGCCCGGGCCGACGCCGACCTGGCCGGCGCCGACGCCACCGCCGCCCTCTCCGGCGCCCTGCCCCGGCTCGACCTGACGAGCTCCTTCGGCCGCCGCTTCACCGGCCCGCGGCTCGACGTGACGCCGGTGCCGCTTTTCGACCCGACCACCGGCGCCGTGATCGGCTTCGACCAGAAGGTCGTCACCACCGCCTCCTCCTCGGCCGAGTCCTACGCGCTCAACCTCACGCTCACCGCGCCGCTCGTCGACCTGGGCGCCTGGCGGCAGATCGCCCAGGCGCGCGCCGCCTCGCGGGCGGCGGCGCGCGGCTACGACGAGTCGCGCCTCGCGGTGGCCTTCGACGTGACCCGCCGCTTCTACGAGCTGCTCAAGGCGGAGCGGTCGCTCCAGGTGCTGGAGAAGGCGGCGCGCCGCAGCGAGGAGCTGGTGGAGCGGGCCGACGCCCTCTTCGCCGCCGGCCGGGCCCAGAAGAGCGACACCTACAACGCGCGCGTCAACCTCGGGAACGACCGGATCGCCGTGGAGCAGGGGCGGAGCCGGGTGGTGCAGGCGCGCGCCGACCTCGCCACCGCGCTCGGGCAGCCGGGCGACGCCGCCGTCGAGGTGGTGCCGCCGGCGACCGTGGAGGGGCCGGGGCTGCCCTCCGGCGAGCCGCCGCCGCTGGCGGAGCTGGTGGCCACCGCCCGGACCCGCCGCCCCTCGCTCGCCGCCGCCCAGGCGCGCGTCGAGGCGGCCGACGAGGGGATCGGCGCCGCCCAGGCCGGCTGGCTGCCGACGCTCGCGGCCCAGGCCACCTACGGCCGCGCCGGGCCGCAGCTCACCGGCCAGGACGGCGTCTACGGCGACCCCTCGCGCCAGTACAGCGCCACCGCCGCGCTGGTCCTCTCCTGGAACCTCTTCCAGGGGCGGCTCACCGTCGCCAACGTGCAGCGCGCCGAGGCGGGCGCCGCCCGCGCCCGCGCCACCGCCGCGCGCACCGGCGACGCGGTGGCGAGCGAGATCGCCAACGCCCGCCAGGGCGTCCTCGCTTTGTCGCGCCAGGTGGCCCTCTCCGCCGACAACCTGGCCGCCGCCGAGCAGGGGCTGTCGCTCGCGACGCAGCGGCTCGAGGCGGGCCTCGCCTCCCAGCTCGAGGTCCGCGACGCCACGCTCAAGCTCACGCAGGCCGAGCTCTCGCTCGTGCAGGCCCGCATCGACCACGCCGTCGCGGCCGCAGACCTGAACCGCGCCGTGGGAGGAGCCCTCTAGATGGACGCCCAGACCGCCGCCAACGTCCCCGCCCAGCCCGAGCCGGCGCCCCCCGCGCCGCCCGCGGCCGTGCCCGTCCCCCCGGCCCGCATGAGCTGGCCGAAGCGGATCTTCGCCGCCCTCTTCGTCCTCGCCGTGGTGGGCGCCGTCGCCGCCTCGCTGCGCCCGCGGCTCGAGCCGCCGGTGACGGTCCAGGCGGCCACCGCGCGCAAGGGGCCCATCACCCGCGTCGTCACCGCCGGCGGCAAGCTGCAGGCGGCCACCGAGGTGAAGCTCTCCTCCAACATCACCGGCGACCTCGTCGAGCTGGCCATCCGCGAGGGCGACCGGGTGGCGCGCGGCCAGGTGCTCGGCCGCATCGACGCCCGCCGCTACGGCGCGCAGCTCTCCCAGGCCGAGGGGGCGCGCAACAGCGCCGCCGCCGACGTGCAGGTGCAGAAGGTCCGGGCCGCCTCGATCGAGGCCGAGCTCAAGCGGGTGGAGAAGCTCGCCGCCACGCAGAACGCCAGCGCCGCCGAGCTGGAGAAGGCCAGGGCCGACCTCGACGGCGCCCGCGCCCAGGCCGCCTCGGCCGAGCAGCGGCTGGCCCAGGCCGACGCCACCCTGCGCGAGGCGCGCCACCAGTTCTCGCTCACCACCATCACCGCCCCCATGGACGGCATCGTCACCCAGCGGCTCAAGCAGGTGGGCGAGCGGGTGCGCGGCTCGGACTTCTCCGAGGACGTCATCATGGTCATCGCCACCCTCTCCAAGATGGAGGCCAAGATCGAGGTGGGCGAGCACGAGGTGGTCTTCGTGAAGGAGGGCGATCCCGCCGAGGTGGAGATCGACGCCTTCGCCGACCGCAAGTTCAGGGCGCAGGTGGTGGAGGTGGCGCGCAACGCCACCGTCAAGAACCCGGGCACCGAGCAGGAGGTGACCACCTTCATCGTGCGGCTCGCGCTCACCGAGCCGGTGCCCGGCGCCCTGCCGGGCATGAGCGCCCAGGCCGCCATCTCCACCGACACGCGCGGGGAGGCGGTGGTGGTGCCGATCCAGGCGGTCACGGTCCGGCCGGAGAAGGAGCTGAAGCCGGCCGCCGCGGGCGCGGGCGAGAAGCCGCTGCCGCAGCCCCCGCCGCCCACCCCGGGCAAGAAGGCCCGGCGCGAGCCGATGAAGAAGGTGGTCTTCGTCCTCTCGGACGGCGTGGCCCGCCTGCGCCCGGTGGAGACCGGCCTCGCCTCCGACACCGAGATCGAGATCGTCTCCGGGGTGCAGCCGGGCGAGAAGGTGATCGAGGGGCCCTACCGCGTCCTCTCGCGCGAGCTCGCCGACGGCAAGCGGGCCGCCGAGGAGGAGCCGAAGAAGGGCGGCGAGGGCGGGGCCGGGAAGGCCAAGGGGCCATGAGCGAGCCGCTCATCGCGGTCGACCGGCTCTCCCGCCACTACGTGGTGGGCGGCGAGGTGGTGCGCGCGCTCGACGGCGTCTCCTTCGACATCCGGCAGGGCGAGTGGGTGGCCATCGTCGGCCAGTCGGGCTCGGGCAAGTCGACGCTCATGAACCTGCTCGGCTGCCTCGACACGCCCACCGCCGGCACCTACCGGCTGAACGGCGCCGACGTGGAGACGCTCTCCGACGACGCGCTCGCCGACCTGCGCAACCGCGAGATCGGCTTCGTCTTCCAGACCTTCCAGCTGCTGCCGCGCGCCAGCGCCCTCGCCAACGTGGAGCTGCCGCTCGTCTACCGCGGCCTGCCGCGGCGCGAGCGGCGCGCCATGGCCGAGGGGGCGCTCCGCGCGGTGGGGCTCGCCAACCGGATGCACCACCGGCCGAACGAGCTCTCCGGCGGCCAGCGGCAGCGCGTGGCCATCGCCCGGGCGCTGGTGGGCCGCCCCTCGCTGCTGCTCGCCGACGAGCCCACCGGCAACCTCGACTCGCAGACCGGCGAGGAGATCGTGCGGCTCTTCGGCGAGCTGAACGCGCAGGGGCACACCATCGTGCTCGTGACCCACGAGGCCAAGCTGGCGGCCCGCTGCCCCCGGGCCATCAAGCTCATGGACGGGCGCGTGCTGGGCGACGGGCCCGGCGCGCAGGTGGCGCTCCTCGCCGGGGCGCGGGCGGTGGGCGTGTGACCGGGCGGGCCCGGCGCGGCGCGCGGCGCCTCCTCTCCGAGGTGGCCGAGGGGGTGCGCATCGCGCTCTCCTCCATGGCCGGCAACCACCTGCGCTCGCTCCTCACCACGCTCGGCATCGTCATCGGCGTCATGACGGTCATCGCCATCGTGGCCATCATCCAGGGGCTGAACCAGAGCTTCGCCGCGCAGATCGGCAACCTGGGCGCCCACACCCTCTACGTCGACAAGTGGAAGTGGCTCACCACCGGCGAGGAGTGGTGGACCATGCGCAACCGCCAGAGCATGGGGCGCGCCGAGCTCGAGGCCATCGAGAAGGAGGCGACGCACGCGCTGGCGGTGGCGCCGCAGGTCGGGATGCGCGCCACGGTGACGGCCGGCGACGAGGAGCTGACGCGCATCCGCGTCACCGGCACCAACGCGCGCCAGCTCGAGACGGGCGGCGGCACGGTGGCCGCCGGGCGCTTCCTCGGCGACCCGGACGTGGAGCTGTCGCGCAGCGTGGTGGTGCTCGGGTCCGACGTGGCCGACCGGCTCTTCCCGCGGGTGCCCTGGGACCAGGTGGTGGGGCGGCGCGTCGAGGTGAAGGGCGACCCCTACACGGTCATCGGCGTCCTGGCGCGGCGCGGCCGCATGCTCGGCATGGACCTCGACGTCAACGTCACCATCCCCTACACGACCTTCCTGCGCGACATGGGGGGCAAGCGCTCCATCACGGTGGCCGTCACCTCGGCGCCGGGCGAGCTCGAGGCGCTGGAGGACGAGCTGGTCGGCATCCTGCGGCGGGTGCGCCGCGTGGCGCCGGAGCGGCCGGACGACTTCGCCATCAACCGGCAGGACCAGTTCCTGCGGCTCTACGAGAAGCTCACCGGCGCCCTCTACGGCGTGGCGGTGGGCGTCGGCCTCATCACGCTCGTGGTGGGCGGGATCGGCATCATGAACATCATGCTGGTCTCGGTGACCGAGCGGACGCGCGAGATCGGCGTGCGGCGCGCGCTCGGGGCGCGCAAGAAGACCATCCTGCTGCAGTTCCTCCTCGAGTCCTCCATCGTGGCGGCGGTGGGCGGCGCGGTCGGCACCGGCCTCGGCCTCGGCGTGGCGCTGCTCGTGGCGCTCGTGTCGCCGCTGGCGGCGGCGGCCACCCCGTCGGCGGTGCTGCTCGGGCTCGGCTTCTCGGCGGCGGTGGGGCTGCTCTTCGGCATCTGGCCGGCCTGGCGGGCCGCCAACCTCGATCCGGTGGAGGCGCTGCGCTACGAATGACCCAGCTCCTCGACAACGTGGCCATGGCCCTCGGCACGCTGCGGTCGAACCCGCTGCGCTCGCTCCTCACCCTGCTCGGCATCGTCATCGGCGCCGGCACGGTGGTGGCCATGATGTCGCTCACCGAGGGGCTGCGGCAGAAGGTGAGCACCGACCTCGCCCTGCTCGGCCCGGCCTGCTTCCAGGTGCAGAAGTGGCCCGCCCCGGGCGGCTTCGGCCCGCGCGACTGGCAGAAGTACGCCCGGCGGCGCGACCTGACGCGCGAGCAGGGCGAGGCGCTGCGCGGCCTGCCCCACGTGGCCGCCGTCTCCATCGAGGAGTACCCGGGCCGGCCCTGGGCGGTCTCGACGCGCGAGCGGTCCACCAAGCCCATCATCGGCGTGGGCGGCGTGCTGCCCGACTACGCGCCGGCCAACGGCCAGGGGATCGGCGAGGGGCGCTTCATCAACGACGTGGACATCGCCATGGGGCGGCGGGTGGTGGTCATCGGCGCCGACGTGGCCGACGTGCTCTTCCCGGGCCGCTCGCCCATCGGCGAGGAGGTGCGCATCCGCGGCGCGCCCTTCGAGGTGATCGGCGTGGGGGAGCGGCGCGGCACGGTGCTGGGGCTCGAGTCGAAGGACGGCTTCGCGCTCCTGCCGTGGACCGCCTACGACCTGGTCTTCGGCAAGGCGCGCAACACCAACGTCGCCATCCAGGCCACCAGCGCCGAGGACCTGCACAAGGCCATGGACGAGGTGATCGCCACGCTGCGGCGCGTCCGCGGCCTGGCGCCCCACGAGGAGAACGACTTCGACTACTTCACCAACGAGACGGCCTCCGAGACGCTCGACAGCCTGGTGGCCATGATCGGCGCGGCCACCGCCGGCGTCTGCGCCCTCGCCCTGCTCGTCGGCGGCATCGGCATCATGAACATCATGCTCGTCTCGGTGACCGAGCGGACGCGCGAGATCGGCGTGCGCATGGCGCTCGGCGCCCGGCGCCGCCGCATCCTCACCCAGTTCCTCTTCGAGGCGGTGACGCTCTCCCTCCTGGGCGGGGTCTTCGGCGTGCTGCTCGGCGCCGGCGTCGCCGTCGCGGCCCGCGAGGTCTTCACCGTTCCGACGAGCATCCCGCTCTGGGCGGTGGTACTGTCGCTCGCCTCCGCCAGCGGGGCGGGCCTCCTGTTCGGCATCTACCCCGCGGCGCGAGCCTCCAGGCTCGACCCCGTCGAGGCGATGCGAACCGAATAGGAGCGGCGAGCCGCGTGGACAAGCAGAAGCTCTGGGCCGAGGTGAAGGGCTGGACCTTCACCATCGTGGCGGTGCTGGCCTTCCGCACCTTCCTCTACGAGGCGGTCTACATCCCGTCGGGCTCGATGCTCCCGACGCTCCAGATCGGCGACTACGTGGTGGTGGAGAAGTGGGCCTACGGCGCCCGGCTCCCCTTCACCTCGACGGCGCAGGCCAGCTGGTCGAGCCCGAAGCGCGGCGACATCGTCGTGCTGCTCAACCCGAACGGCGGCGCGGCCGACGACGACCTCATCAAGCGCGTGGTCGGCGTGGCGGGCGACACCGTCGAGATCCGCGACGGCCACCTCGTCGTGAACGGCCAGCCGGTGCCGCGCGAGCCGGTCCCCGGCCCGTGCAGCTACTGGAACCGGCCGGACCGCGGCAGCTGGATCGAGGAGGAGTGCGTCGACCGGCTGGAGCACCTCGACGGCCACACCTTCCACACCTACTGCACGCCGGGCCGCTCCTGCCTCGACGTGGTGGCGCAGAAGGTGCCGCCGGGCACCGTCTTCCTCGCCGGCGACCACCGCGACCACTCGGCCGACAGCCGCGTCTTCGGCCCGGTGCCGGTGGGGCGCATCAAGGGGCGCGCCCGCATCGCGCTGGTCAGCTGGGGGCCGGACGGCCTGCGCTGGGACCGGCTATTCCACGGCGTGGCCCACTGACCTCACACGATCAGCTGGATCGTCAGCTTCGGCGCCGTCCCCATGACGCTGAGGATGGTCTTCTTCGAGCGGGCCGCCCACTGGCGGATGTCGGCCTCGAAGGTCGGGCAGTCGCCCGAGATCTGGATGATGGAGCCCGGCGCCACCGTCGGCGCCTTGGTGGCGAGCATGAGGACGGGCTGCGGGCAGCGCATGCCGATGCAGTCGATGGTGACGACGTTCACTTGCTGTCAATCTCCCCCGGATCGGTCCGGTAAGACGAAAGGAGACCTCTTAGTCGACTCGCCCGGTCGACGGATAGGTCCACACCGCCCTACACCGTACGGGAAGTGTTGAGTAGTTCCGGCGGCTTGCGCCGGATCAGTCCAGACGGACCCACGGTACCAAGGTCGGGGGTCAAACGATTCCCAGAACGCACTCCCCATCTCCCCCATCGGGGAGATGGGCCGGGGAGAGCGGGCGGGGCACGGGGGGCACGGGGGGCACGGGCCACGGCGGCACACGGCCACGGAGTACGGGTTCGGGTTCGGGTTCGGGGTGTGGCTACCCCTCCCTCAGCCGCGCCACCTCGGCGCGCGCCGCCTGGACCGCCCGCGGCACGGCGGCGGCCACCGCCGGCGTCAGCCCCTCGCCGATGGTCTCCATCTCGGCCACCTCGACGAGCACCAGCGCCACGCGCGACGGCACCGGCGCCCCCGAGGCGCGCGCCAGCGCGAGCGCGGACGGCAGCCCGACCGCGTGCGGCGACGGACCGGCCGGCGCGTGGAGCGCCTCGAGGTCGAGCGCGTGCACCTCGCCCGGCGAGTGGCTCCCGGTGCGGACCGCGTCCACCACCACCACCCGGTCGAACCCCTCCATGTCGTCGAGCAGGTAGAGGCCGGCGCGCGCGCTCGTCGCCACCTCGGCCCCCTCCGGCGGATCGGCGCGCAGCGCCGCGGCCACGTGGAGCGCGACGGCGTCGTCGCGCCGCAGGGCGTTGCCGAGGCAGAGGACGAGGACGCGGGTCACTCGGAGTCCGGCACGCGCCGGCGCACCACCTCGACCACCTCGCCGCGGTGGTCGCGCACCGTCACCACGAGCGGCAGCTCGCCCGGCAGCGCGTGCGACGCGCAGGCGTTGCAGGGGTCGTAGGCGCGGAAGGCCATCTCGAGCAGGTTGAGGAGGCCGTCGTCGACGCGGCCGCCGCGCACCAGGCCGCGGGCCGCCTTGCGGATCGAGATCTGCACCGGCGCCGCGTTGTGCTGCGAGGCGACCACCAGGTTCACCGCCGTGAGGATCCCGTTCGCGTCGGCGGCGTAGTGGTGGATGAGCGTGCCGCGCGGCGCCTCGACGACGCCCACGCCCTCGGCCGGGCCCGAGAGCGGCGCCGGCACCGCCCGCACCTCGCGCGAGGCGAGCCGCGGGTCGTGGGCCAGCTCGGCCACCGCCTCGGCCGCCTGCAGGGCCTCGACGAGCCGTGCCCAGTGGAAGGCCAGCGTCTGGTGGGCCGGCCAGCCGAGCACCGCGAAGAGCCGCTGCCGCTCCGCCTCGGCGAGCGGCGTCGCCATCGAGGTGGCGACGTTGAGCCGGGCGAGCGGCCCCACCCGGTACAGGCCGCTCTCCGGCCCCTCGGCGAAGCCGCGCCAGCCGATCTGCTTCAGGAAGGTGAGCTTGGCGTAGGTCCAGGGCTCGACCCGCTCGGCCACGTGCTCCAGCCAGTCGCGCGGCTCGAAGCGGGCCAGCTCGGCGCCGTCCGGGTCGATGACGCGCACCCGCCCGTCGAGGAAGGCGAGCCGCCCCGCCTCGTCGACCATGCCCATCGAGTGGGTGCGGACGCGGAAGACCTCGCTCGCGATCGCCTTGGCGTAGTCGGCGTTCTCGAGCACGGCGGCGCGGAACGAGGCGAGCGTGTCGACGGCGAACTGGACGAGCCGCGGCGCCGCCTCGCGCACCGTGGCCACCACCTCGGGCGCGAGCGCGTGGGAGCAGCCGCCCGGGAGCGCGAAGACCGGGTGGACCGTCCGGCCGGAGATCGCGGCCATGAGGTCGCGCGCCTCCTTGCGCACCGTGAGGATGCGCCGCCCGAGCCCGGCCCCCACCTTGGCGATGACGCCGAGGACGTTGCGCATGGGGGCGGGGGCGCGCGGGCCGACCACGAAGTCCGGGCCGCCCATGTACCAGTAGTGGAGGAGGTGGTCCTCGAAGAGGAAGAGGTTGTAGTAGAGCGCCTGGAGCGCCCGGGCCGCCGGCGGCGGCGCCGCGCCGTACAGGGCGTCGAGCGCGCGCACGGCCGCCAGGTGGTGCGCCGCCGGGCAGACGCCGCAGACGTGGGCGGTGAGCTGCGGCATCTCCTCGGCCGGCCGCCCCACGCAGAAGGTCTCGAAGCCGCGCAGCTCCGGGATCTGCAGGAAGGCGTGCTGGGCGTTCCCCTGCTCGTCGAGCAGGATCTCCACCTTGCCGTGCCCCTCGAGCCGGGTGATGGGGTCGATGGTGATGCGGCGGGTCACGCGTTCTCCTCGCCGTCGCGGCGCGCCCGCCGCGGCACCAGGCCGGCGGCGTAGCCGTAGCGCCAGAAGGTGCCGGCCGGGTCCGGCAGCTCGGCGGCGAGCGCCTGCAGGTCCTCCGCACCGCCGGCGAGGAGCGAGGCGAAGGCCGAGAGGGCCGCGGCGCCGCCGTCGGCGACGCCCTCGACCGGCCCGAAGCAGCCGCGGCAGGGCATGTTCACCTCGACGCAGCCCGGCTGGCAGCCCTGGCGCGTGGCCGGGCCGAGGCAGACGAGCCCCTGCGCCAGGAAGCAGGTCCCCTCCTCCGGCTGCGTGGTGGCGAGCCGCGCCAGCGCCCGCAGCTCGAGCCGCTCCGGCTTCGAGTCGCGGCGCGGGCAGGTGTCGCAGAGCGAGCCCGGGGGCGCCAGCACCGCGCCGGGCGGCGGGAGCGGCGCCGCGCCGAGCAGCCGGTCGAGCGCCGCGGCGATGACGGCCGGCGAGGGCGGGCAGCCGGGGATGGTGTAGTCGACCGGCACCACGTCGGCGAGCGGCAGCGTGCGCGAGAGGAGCACCGGCAGCGAGAGGTCGTGGCCGCCGGTCCCGACGCGCGAGCCGGGGAGCGGCGCCTCCGGGTTGGAGACGGTCGGCTGGCGGCGGTAGGCGGTCTCCAGGATGGCGCGCGGCTCGGAGAGGTTGCCGAGCCCGACCACGCCGCCGAGGTGGGCGCAGGCGCCGAAGGCGACCACGGTGCGCGCCTTCCTCCGCAGCAGCACCGCCCACTCGTCCTGCTCGTTCAGGCGGATGGCGCCGTTCAGGAAGGCGACGTCGATGCCGCCGTCCGGCAGCGCCTCGACGTCCTTCTTCTTGAAGTCGAGCGCCACCGGCCAGAGCACCACCTCGACCTTCTCGAGCAGGTCGGCGAACCCGTCGCCGAGGTCGACCACCGCCTCCTCGCAGCCGCCGCACGAGGCGTTCCAGTAGAAGGCGACGCGCGGCTTGCCGGGCTGGCGCGGGCTGCGCCGCGCCTCCTCCAGGCCGTCGAGCCGGTGCGGCGTGGTGGAGAGCGCGTCGGTGACCGAGTCGAGCGAGCGGCGCTGGTAGTCGAGCGGCCCGAGGGCGGTGACCTCCGCCGTCATGTCGCGGACCACCTGCGCGAAGCGCTCGCCCTCCGAGGCGCCGGCCCAGGCGAGCCGCAGGCGCGCCGGCTCGATGCCGGCCTGCTCGAGCGCCCGCGCGAGCACCTCGTGGCGCGCCAGCGCCCGCAGGTTGCCGTCGAGGTAGTGGCAGTCGCCCGGGTGGCAGCCGGCCACCAGCACGCCGTCGGCCCCCTCGCGGAAGGCCTGCAGCACGAAGGCCGGCTCGACGCGGCCGGTGCAGGGGACGCGCACGGCGAGCAGGCTCTGCGGGTACTCGAGGCGCGCCCGGCCGGCCTGGTCGGCCGCGCCGTAGGCGCACCAGTTGCACAGGAAGGCGACGATGCGCGGCTGAAATGGCATCAGGGGTTGCCGGCGAGGAGCGCCGAGATCTCGGCGGCGATCTGCTCGCGCGTGTGGTGGCGCGCCCCCGCGGCGCCGGTGGGACAGGCCGCGACGCAGGTGCCGCAGCCGTGGCAGTGGACCTCCTCCACGAGCGCCTTGCCGCTGGCCGGGTCGCGCAGCACCGCGCCGTACGGGCAGGCGGCGACGCAGGCGCCGCAGCCGCCGCAGCGGAGCGCGTCGATCGCGGCGGCGTTCGGCTCGAGGACGCGCTTCTCGCCGGCCACCAGCGTGGCGAGGACGCGCCCGGCCGCCGCGGCGCCGTCGCGGATGGCCTGGCGGATGGGGCGCGGGCCGCCGGCGGCGCCGGCCACGAAGACGCCGGCCACGCGCGTGGCGGTCGGCTCGAACGGGCTCGCCTGCCCCTCGACCAGGAAGCCGCGCCCGTCGACCGGCAGCCGCAGCAGCTTCGCCAGCGCGCCCGCGCCGTCCGACGGCCGCGAGGGGGCGTGCAGGGCGACGAGGTCGAAGTGGCGCACCGTCTCGAGCAGCCCCTGCGCCAGCCGCACCTCGACGCCGCCGCCCGGCGCCGGCGCCTCGCCCGGCAGGAGGTCGGCGTCGAGCAGCTCCACGCCCTCCTCCTCGAGCGCGCGGGCCGCGGCGCCGAGCCCGGGCGCGCGCCCGAGGCCGCCGGCCACCGCCACCGCCACGCCGGGGTGCTTGGCCCGCACCAGGTGGGCGAGCTTCATGAGCTCGCGCAGCGGCAGCTCGCCGTCCTGATCGGCCGCGGTGGTGGCGAGGAGGAGCGCGCCGGGCGCCGCGCCGCCGGCCCCCTGGAGCTTCCCGCCGGTCGGGCCGTTCGGGTGGAGCATCCGCTCCAGGGCGTAGGTCGAGACGACGCCGGGCGGCCCGTCCACCTCGCCCGGCGCGTGGCCGGTGGCGACCACGATGGCGCCGGCGGTGACGGTCCGCGTGACCGGCGCGGCGTCGAGCCGGATGGCGCCGAAGGCGCAGGCGGCCTGGCAGGCGTCGCACGAGCCGTCGCGCCGGTGGAGGCAGGCGTCCGGGTCGATGGCCGAGACGTGGGGCAGGCAGCCCGGGTAGGCGAGGCCGACGGCGCGGCGCCGGGCGAGGCCGCCGGCGAACGGATCGGGCAGCTCCACCGGGCAGAGCGCGGCGCACTGGCCGCAGCCGATGCAGGCGGCCGGGTCGACCGCGCGCGGCTGCTGCGCCACCTCCACCTCGAAGCCGCCGGCCGAGCCCTTCACCCGCCGCACCTCGGCGCGCGTCAGCACCTCGATCCGCTCGTGGTGCAGCACCTCGTCGAGCGCCGGCTCCATGAAGCAGCTGGCGCAGGCCAGGTCGGGGAAGATCTCGTCGAGCTGGTTGGCGAGGCCGCCGAGCGCCGCGGTCCGCTCCACCAGCACCACCTTGCGGTCCTTGCGGGCGAGCGCCAGCGCCGCCGAGACGCCGGCCGCGCCGCCGCCCACCACCACCACGTCGGCCGAGACCTCCACCTCGCGCGGCGCCGCGTGGCGGTGCAGGCCGACGCGGGCCAGGCCGGCCCGGACCAGCCGCTCGGCGCGCGCCGTGGCGGCGCCGGGATCGCCGCCGATCCACTCCACCTGCTCGCGCAGGTTGACCATCTGCAGGAGGTGCGGGCTCCGGCCGGCGGCGCGCAGCACGCCCTGGAAGGTGAGCTCGTGCTCGCGCGGCGAGCAGGCGGCGACGACCACGTGCTCGAGCCCGCGCTCCTCGATCCGCGCCCGGAGCCAGGCCTTCCCCTCCTCCGAGCAGAGGACGGGGTGGGTGGCGACGTCGGCGGCGGCCGGCCAGCGCGCCGCCTCCTCGAGCGCGCCGAGCTGGACGAGCGCGCCGAGGTTCGGCCCGCAGCGGCAGAAGAAGAGCCCGGTGCGGCGCGCCGGCGTGGGCGGGGCCTCGACGGGCCCGGGCTGCGGCCGCTCCGTCACGCCATCCCGGATCAGTACTGGATCTGGATCACGGTCTTCACGCCGTCGGCGCGCACCGCGAGGAGCGTCTTCTTGCGGCGCTCGCAGAAGGTCCGGATGTCCTTCTCGAAGGTGGGGCAGTCGCCCGTGATCTCGACCACCGTCCCGGCCGGCGTCTCGGCGGTCTCCACCGCGAGCTTGAGCACGGGCTGCGGGCAGCGCATGCCCGCGCAGTCGATCTTCATGATGTTCATGGCCACTTCGACGCTCTCCTCGGGACGACCTCCGGCGCGCTTCCAGGCACCGGAAAGGGGCGACATTACTTGAGCCCTTCGCGCGAGGTCAAACCGCGGCGGTCGCGCGCGCGGCTCACTCGCGCGCGTCCTCGGTCTCGATCAGCCGGTAGATGGCCGCGGCGTCCGGCGCCGCCAGGATCGCCTCGCGGAAGGCCGGCGAGCGGAAGATGCGGCTCACCCGCGCCAGCGCCTTGAGGTGGACGCCGGCCGAG
>DASTGK010000158.1:0-26798 GCA_035719085.1 Anaeromyxobacteraceae bacterium | reverse complement strand
GCGGCACTGGCGGCAGTGGCGCATCACCCGCGAGCCGCCCTGGCAGGCGCGCTGCACCGCCTCGAGCTCCTCGCGAGTCGGGCCGCGCTGGCCGGTGAGGCCGTAGTGGGTGCCGTGGGCCGGGTCGGAGAGGAGCGGCATGACGTTGTGCAGGAAGACGCCGAGCGCCTGGACCGCGCGGCTCACCTCGGCGAGGTGCCGGTCGTTCACGCCCGGGATGACCACCGAGTTGACCTTGACGAGCATGCCGGCGGCGACGGCGCGACGGATGCCGAGGAGCTGCCGCTCGGAGAGGACGCGCGAGGCCTCGCGCCCCGTGAGCTTTCGCCCCTCGTGGACGATCCACGGGTAGATCCGCTCGCCCACCGCCGGGTCGACCATGTTGACGGTGACCGTCACGTGGTCCACGCCGAGCGCGGCCAGCCGCTCCACGTGGTCCGGCAGGGCGAGGCCGTTCGTCGAGACGCAGAGCCGCAGGTCGGGGGCGGCCGCCTTGACGAGCGCCATGGTGCGGAAGGTCCTCTCCGGGTTGGCGAGCGGGTCGCCCGGGCCGGCGATGCCGACCACCGCCAGCTGCGGCACCTCGGCCGCCACGGCCCGCACCTTGCGCAGCGCCTCCTCGGGCGTGAGCCGCTCGGAGACGACGCCGGGGCGGCTCTCGTTGGCGCAGTCGTACTTGCGGTTGCAGTAGTGGCACTGGATGTTGCAGGCGGGGGCCACCGCCACGTGCATGCGGGCGAAGTGGTGGTGGGCCTCCTCGCTGTAGCAGGGGTGGTTGCCGATCCGCTCGGCCACGCCGGCCGGCACCGGCACCTGCTCCGTGCCGCAGCCGCCGGTGAAGCGGCAGTTGGCGGCCGGCTCGGCGGCGGGCGCGCCCTCCTCCAGGACCGGGAGCCTCATGACCGGGCCACCTCCGGGTGGCGCTCGATCCGCGCCACGCCCTCGTCCACCAGCCGCTCCCCCGCCGCCGCCATCGCCTCGAGCGACGGGAAGCGGAAGGCGCCCACGTCCTCGAGCGTCCGGTCGACCGCCACCAGCCGGCCCGCCAGCAGCACCACCCGCCCGCTCCCCTCGTCGTGCAGCCGCAGGAGCGTCTGGCAGGCGACGCCGGTGCGCCGCTCGATGGCCACGCCCACCGCGCCGTGGAAGAGCTCCGCCGGGTCGAAGCCGGCCGGGACGGCGACCCCGAGCACCGTCAGGCCGCGGCGCGGCGCAGGCGCCTTCAGGAAGGGCGCGAGCAGCTCGGCCTCGCTCTGCCCCTCGCCGTCGCGCGCGGCGTGGACCCGGCAGAGCCGGACCAGCTCGACGAGGAACTGCTCCCGGGTGGACGTCTGGGCGCGCTGCATCACGGCTTCACCTCCTCGGTGTCGAAGGGCCCGGCGCCGTCGCCCCGCCCGAGGACCCGGCGGAGCCAGGGGGGCGGGGTGCCGGCCAGGACGGCGCGGAGCTGCTCGAGCAGGCCGGCGATGGGGGTCGCGTCCGGCACCTTGGCCGGGTGGACGCCCAGGGCGCGGACGCGGGCCGAGGCGCTGCCGCCGATGGCGGCGCTGCAGAGGACGGTGCAGCCCGCGAGCGCGGCCAGCCGGGGCGCGAGCTTGTCCTCGTCGCCGTCCTCGGCCGCGGCGGGGAAGGCGTGCGTCGCCACGAGCCGCGACGCCGCCGGCGTCACCTCGTAGATCACGAGGCTCGGGCAGGTGCCGAAGTGGGCGTTGACCGCGGCGAGGTCCTCGGTGGCGAAGGCGACCAGCATCTCGGGCTCACCTCGTTGCAGCCGCCATTCCAAGCGACCCTGCTCCACGCTGCGTCGGGCTCCACGCGGGGTGCGAGCGGCGGTGCTCGCCGCCCGGCTCGCGGAGCCCCGCAAAACCGGGGGGTTGCGAGGCCGTCCCCGGCCCCGTCCAGGCACCGTCGCGGCGCGACGCTCCCCCCTCGACCGGGCGTCGCAGCCCTCCCGCCGCGGCTGGCCCGGAAACCGCGCGCCGCCCTGAGCGCGTTGCGGGCAGCGGCGCCTTCGCCGCCGTGACCGCGGCGGTCACGCGCGCGCGTCGCGTCCCCCGGATCGACGACGGCCCCGCGCCCGGGGATCGGGCGGGGGCCGTCGGGGGCGGCGCACTCTCGGTGCGACGGCGCGATCAGGCGACGAGGGGCTCGAAGGAGAACGCCTCCTTCTTGCAGGTCCGGCCGCAGGCCTCGCAGCCGATGCACTCGTCCGGGTTGGCGACGGTGGCGAACATCTTGGCCGACTCCTCCTCGTCCACCTCGGCCGGCGCCAGCACGTCGTGGGCGCAGATCTTGATGCAGCGGCCGCAGCCGATGCAGAGCTCCGGATCGACCGCCTTCACGAACTTCGGCGTCCACTCCTTCTTACCGCGGGTGAGACCGGTGACGTACGACATGGCGTGCTCCTCCTCGTGCTCGCGCGCTCGGTTGGCGCTTCAGTCCTCTTCGACGAACGACGGGGCGTCGCCGCCCATCGCCTTCCGGAGCCACGGAGGCGGCTTCCCCCGCAGCACCGCCTGCAGCTTCGACAGCACCTCGGCGACGGGCACCGCCGCGCCGGTCTTCATCGGGTGGATGCGGCGGGCCACCAGCTTGGCCGCGGCCGGGCCGCCGATCTGCTGCGTGTAGACGATGGCGCAGCCGGCGATGGCGCTGGCGCGCGCCACGGTCCGGTCCTCCTCGTCCTCGGCCGACGTGAGGGCGCTCACCGTGCCGACGAACGCGGCCTCGTCCGGCCCCACCTCGAAGACCCGGAAGCTCGAGGCCTGCCCGAAGTGCTGATCGACCGTCTCGCCCGTGCTGCTCGTCACCGCCACCTTCATGTGCGCCTCCGTGCCCCGCCTCAGTTGTGGGAGAGCTTCTGCGCCTCGGTGGCGCTCGCCTGGAACAGGTTGGCCACCTCGAAGACCAGGTTCATGGTGCCGCGGTAGCCGACCCAGACCTTGGCGTGGGCGCCGAGCCGGTCGAAGACCGGCAGGCCGGTCCGCAGGTGGGCCTTGATGCCCAGCTTGGCCGCCGCCTGCCGCCCGTTGGAGTTGGCCACCAGCAGGTCGGCCCCGCGCCCGGCCGTCTCGAGGTCCTCGAGGTCCCCCACCCGCACGTCGTCGCTGGGCAGGGCGTGGAGGCCGCGCGTCCGCGTGGCGGCGAGCGCCGCCTGGATCTCGCAGCCCATGCCGTGGAGGAAGCGGACCATGCCCTTCAGGTGGTCGGCCTCGAGCGCCAGGGCGACCTTCTTGCGGCCGAGTTGGTAGTGGCTGTCGACCATGGCGTCGGTGAGCCGGCTGCGCCAGCGGAGCAGGTCGGCCGGCACCGGGCGGCCGCTCACGGCCGAGAGCGTGGCCACGAGCGCGTCGACCTCGGCGAGGCCGGTGGCGGAGGTGAAGCCGTAGGCCGGGACGCCGAACCGCTCCGAGAGGAGCCCGGCGGCGCGGTGGAGCGAGTCGCCGACGTAGATCGTGGCGGCGCTGCGGCCGGCCAGGCGGATCCGCTCCACCGGGATGCCGCCGGTGGAGAGCGGCGAGACCTCGTCGTCGATGTGGCCGTCGAGGGCGTTGGCCACGTCGGGGATGGTGAGCACCGTGAGGCCGAAGGACTCGACGAGGCGGGTCAGCTCCTCCACGTCGGCCGGCGTCAGGTGGGCGCCCGGCAGCAGGTTGACCTGGTCCGGGATCCGCTCGCCCCCCTCGGCCAGCGCGCCGAGGATGGCCTCGACCGCGGCGGCGTACCCCTCCTGCAGCGAGCCGGCGTAGTCGGGCGTCGAGGCCCAGACCACCGGCGTGCCGGCGAGCTCGGGCCGCTCCTGGCGGAGCTGGGCGATGGCGCTGCGCACGTCGTCGCCCATGGTCTCGGTGAGGCCGGAGGTCATGACGCCGACCACGCCCGGCCGGAACTTCTCGATGACCCGGCCGATCCCCCTCTTCAGGTTCTCCCAGCCGCCGAAGATGGCGGTGTCCTCGCTCATGGCGGTCGAGTTGAGGGCGATCGACTCCTTGAAGTGGCGGGAGAGCTGGAGCCGGATGAAGGTGGAGCAGCCCTGCGCGCCGTGGAGCAGCCCGAGCAGCTGGTCGACGCCCAGGTAGGCGAGCGTGGCGCCGAGCGCCGGCGAGTTCTTCTGCGGGTTGACGGTGGCCGCCTTGGCCGGGACCGCGACCCGCGAGGCCGAGAGGTCCTCGGCCAGGAAGGTCTCGGCATGCCCCGCGGCCGCCGCCGCCGCCTCGGCCGCCCGCGCCGGGGTGGCGAAGGCCGGCTCGGCGTTGAGCACCGGCCAGATGGGGTTGTTGACGGTCAGGTCGAGCTGGCGCGCGAAGGTGACCATCCCCTCGTAGCCGGCGTAGGGGTGCGAGCGGCCGTGGTTGATGTCGAGGAAGGGCGTGCGGGTCTTGAGCGCCAGGAACTTGGTCTTGCCGCCGGCCACGATGAGGTCGGGCAGCTTCTCGCGCATCACCGCCAGCAGGCCGGCGGTCGAGGTGTCCTCGATGATGCGGGCGTCCCGGTGCATCAGGGACTTCATGCGGTGGAAGTCCTCGAGCGTGGAGTTCTGCGTCCCGGCCGCCAGGATCTCGACGCCCAGCTCGGCGAGGGCGTTGACCATCGACCAGGTCTTGACGCCGCCGGTGAAGAGGACGGCCCGCTTCCCCTCGAGCCGGGCCCGGTGCGGGGCGATGCGCAGCCGGCAGCGCGCCTCCTCCTCGCCGACCAGCGCCTCCACCCGGTCGCGCATGGTGGTGTCGGCCTCGCCGCCGTTCGCCAGGTCGAGCTCGCGCGCCATGTCGCGCAGCGCCTTGGCGGTGTCCGTCATCCCGTAGAACGACTCCTCCAGGTACGGGATGCCCCACCGCTTCTTCATCTTGCGGGCGAGGTTGGTGAGGCTCTTGGAGCAGATGATGACGTTGAGCCGCGCCCGGTGGGCGTGGCGCAGCTCCTCGAAGCGGGCGTCGCCGGAGATGCAGGAGAGGACGCGGATGCCGAGCCGCTCGAAGAGCGGGAGCATCCCCCACAGGTCGCCGGCGATGTTGTACTCGCCGATGAGGTTGACGTCGTAGGGGGTGCGGGTGGCCGGCTCGGCGGTGCCGATGACGTGCTCGAGGAGCAGCTCGCCCGCCAGCCGGTTGCCGATGTTCTTGTCGCCGACGAAGCCGGGCGTGTCGACCGGGATGACCGGGATGGAGACCTTCTGGGCCGCCGCTTTGCACACCGCCACCACGTCGTCGCCGGTCATGGCGGCGACGCAGGTGGTGTAGACGAAGACCGCCTTGGCCTCGCCGGCGTACCGCTCGCACAGGTCGAGGATGGCCCGGTAGAGCTTCTTCTCCCCGCCGAAGACCACGTCGTTGTGCAGCAGCTCGGTGGTGAAGCCGCGCCGGTAGAGCTGCGAGCCGGAGGAGCGGGCGCCCCGGTTGTCCCAGCTGTTGCCGGCGCAGGCGATGGGGCCGTGCACCAGGTGGATGGCGTCGGTGATGGGCATGAGGACGACGCGCGCCCCGTCGAAGGCGCAGCTGCGCTCCGTCCCCTCGCCCGGCTCCGACTTCTTGCAGAACTTGGGCGCCCCCTTCTCCTGGGTGTCGCACTCGGGGGCGTCGTAGTAGTCGGGGCGCGCCATGTGGCCTCCGCGGCGTGAGGCGCGCGCCCGGGGAGGCGCGCGCCCCCGGGTTCACCGCATCATCTCGAAGAAGCGGTCCTCGCAGGTCTCGTCCTTGATATCGAGGAACTTGTTGGCGATCTCGGTCACCATGTTGATGACCCCCTGGTAGCCGACGATCGGCACGCGGTGCTTGTGGACCCGGTCGAAGATGGGGAAGCCGAAGCGGAAGAGCGGGATCTTGGCGTCGCGCGCCGCGAACTTGCCGTGCGTGTCGCCGATGACCGCGTCCACCGGGTCGGTCACGAGCAGCGACCGCAGGTGCCACAGGTCGCGGTTCATGTAGACGGTGCAGCCCTTGCCGAACGGCGAGGCGTCGAGCAGGGCCTGCAGCTCCTTCTCCAGCTTCTTGGAGCCCTTGCTGCAGAGCACGTGGTGCGGCACCGCCCCCATCTCGAGCAGGAAGGAGACGTAGCCGGCGAGCTGGTCGGCGTCGCCGTAGACGGCGAACCGCTTGCCGTGCAGGTACTGCTGCGCGTCGGTCATGGCGTCGACGGCCCGGCCGCGCTCCGCCTTGAGCGACTCCGGCACCGGCCGGCCGAAGAGCTCGGCGATCTTCATGAGGAAGGCGTCGGTCTTGGCGATGCCCATGGGCATGGGCAGGGCCGCGTGCTTGCCGGCGAAGTGGTCCTTCACCCAGGCGAAGGTCTTGGCGGTGGAGAACGGGCCGACGGTGATGGTGGCCTTGCCGTTGACGGCGTCGGCCGCCTCGGCGAGCGGCGTGCCGCCCGGGTAGGCCCGGTAGGTGCCGTCGTTGACCGAGTCGAACGAGTCGGAGATGTCGGCCAGGACGGTGGCCGGGACGCCGAAGGCCTCCAGGATCCGCTTGTACTCCCGGTAGTTGCCGGTGTTGGCGTCGAAGCCGGGGATGAGGTTCAGCTTCCCGGTGCAGCGCCCCTCCACCTTCTTGCCCTCGGTGAGGGTCTGGAGGATGGCGAGCAGCATGGCGTCGTAGCCGGTGGTGTGCGACCCGTTGAAGCTCGGCGTGTTGGCGAACGGGGTGGGCAGGTCCTTCGGCACGCTCCCCTTGGCCCGCGCGTTCTTGATGAAGGCGGTCAGGTCGTCGCCGATGATCTCCGGCATGCAGGAGGTGAAGATGGCGATCATCTTGGGCTTGTAGAGCGCCACCGCGTTCTCCAGCCCCTCGTGCAGGTTGTTCTGCCCGCCGAAGACGGCGCCGTCCTCGGTCATGGCGTCGGAGACGGCCGGGGCCGGCTCGCGGAAGTGCCGGTTGAGCGTGGAGCGGTAGTAGGAGGCGCAGCCCTGCGACCCGTGCACGAAGGGCAGCGTCCCCTCGAAGCCGTGGGCCGCCAGCTCGGCGCCGAGCGGCTGGCAGGCGTGGGCCGGGTTCACCACCAGCGCCTGCCGGGCGAAGTTCTTCTCCCGGTACTCGGGGGTGTTGATCCAGGCGGCGACCCGCGCCTCCTCCTCGGGCGTGATCGACGAGACGGGCTTCACGGTGAGACCAAGGTTGTTCGCCATCTGCTTCTCCTCGAGACAGCCGGGGACCAATCCGTCCACCGGACGGTTCGAACGACGTTCCTGTGACTCCGCTGCGGGGCGCCTAGAAGGGGGGCTTCACCAGCTTCCACGTCGGGCTGTTGACCGCCAGGTCCACGTCCCGCGCGAAGACCGGGAAGCCGTCGTAGGCGTGGTACGGGCCCGAGTAGTCCCAGCTGTGCATCTGCCGGAAGGGGAGCCCCATCTTCTGGAAGACGTACTTCTCCTTGATGCCCGAGCCGATGAGGTCCGGCTTGAGCGCGTGGACGAAGTGCTCCAGCTCGTGCTCCGAGGCGTCGTCGTAGATGACGGTGGCGTCGGGCATCTCCGGCATGGTCCGCTCGTAGTCGTCGTTGTGGGCGAACTCGTAGCCGGAGCCGACCACCGTCATGCCCAGGTCCTCGTACGCGCCGACCGTGTGGCGCGGGCGGAGGCCGCCGACGTAGAGCATCACCTTCTTGCCCTCGAGGCGCGGCCGGTACTCGTCGATGACCTTCTGCATCAGCGGGTCGTACTTGGCGATCACCTTCTCGACGTTCTCCTTGATGCGGTCGTCGAAGTGGGCGGCGATCTTCCGCAGGCTCTCCTTGATCTTGGAGGGGCCGAAGAAGTTGAACTCCACCCAGGGGATGCCGAACTTCTCCTCCATGACCTTGCACATGTAGTTCATGGAGCGGTAGCAGTGGATCAGGTTGAGCTTCACCTGGTGGGTGGCGGCGATGCGGTCCATCTCGCCGTCGCCGGTCCAGGTCGCCTTCACGTTGAGGCCGATCTCCTCGAGCACCTTCTTGGCGCTCCAGACGTCGCCGCCGATGTTGTAGTCGCCGATGAGGGCCACGTCGTACGGGCCGGCCGGCTCGGCGAACTCCCGCGTCTCGATGATGTAGTCGCGGATGGTGTCGTTGGAGATGTGGTGGCCGAGCGACTGCGAGACGCCGCGGAAGCCCTCGCAGTTACAGGGGACGATCGGCAGGTCCAGCTCCTTGGACATCTTCTTGGCGACGGCGTTGATGTCGTCGCCGATGAGCCCCACCGGGCACTCGGAGAGCACCGAGATGCCCTTGGCCAGCGGGAAGAGCTCCTTGGTCTCGACGAGCAGCTGGGCCAGCTTCTTGTCGCCGCCGTAGACGATGTCCTTCTCCTGGAAGTCGGACGTCATCTGCATGCCGAAGTTGGAGACGCCGTTGATCCCCGACATGAGGTTGCGGCGCGTGCCCCAGGAGTACCAGCCGCAGCCGACCGGCCCGTGGGAGATGTGGGCCATGTCGCGGATCGGCCCCCAGACCACGCCCTTGGCGCCGGCGTAGGCGCAGCCCCGGGCGCTCATCACGCCCGGCACCGTCTTCCGGTTCGACTTCACGCAGGCGGAGGAGCCGGACGGGTCGTTGGGGGCCAGGTGCGGGGCGCGCTTCTTCTTCCCCTTCTCCGGGTAGGCCTCCAGCGCCTCGTCGATCATCGACTGCGTCGACTCCTTGGTGATGCCCTCGACCTTCTTGACCTCGCTCGACATCCGTCCGCTCCTTCCGTTCCCGCGTGAAGACCCGAACCCGCTACGCCACGGCGGCGGCGACGCCGACCTTCGACTCGTCCTCGGGGGCCATGATCCCGAACTCCATCAGCAGGTCCTCGAGCTCCTCCATCTGCAGCGGCGTCGGGACCACCAGCATCTTGTTGTCCGAGATCTTCTGGGCCAGGGTCCGGTACTCGTCGGCCTGCTTGTGCTTGGGCGAGTACTCGATGACCGTCATGCGGCGCAGCTCGGCGCGCTGGACCTCGTTGTCGCGCGGCACGAAGTGGATCATCTGGGTGCCGAGCCGCTTGGCCAGCGCCTCGATGAGATCGGCCTCGCGGTCGGTGTTGCGGCTGTTGCAGATGAGGCCGCCGAGCCGCACCTTGCCGGACGAGGCGTACTTGAGGATGCCCTTGGCGATGTTGTTGGCCGCGTACATGGCCATCATCTCGCCGGAGCAGACGATGTAGATCTCCTCGGCCTTGTTCTCGCGGATGGGCATGGCGAAGCCGCCGCACACCACGTCGCCGAGCACGTCGTAGAAGACGAAGTCGAGGTCGGGCGTGTAGGCCCCGTTCTCCTCGAGGAAGTTGATGGCCGTGATGACGCCGCGGCCGGCGCAGCCGACCCCCGGCTCCGGGCCGCCCGACTCGACGCACTTCACGTCGCCGTAGCCGGTCTTGAGGACGTCGGAGACCTCCAGGTCCTCGACCGTGCCCTTCTCCCGCACCATGTCCATCACCGTGGCCTGGGCCTTGGCGTGGAGGATGAGGCGGGTCGAGTCGGCCTTGGGATCGCAGCCGACGATCATGACCTTCTTGCCGAGCGAGGCGAGGCCGGCGACGGTGTTCTGCGTCGTCGTCGACTTGCCGATGCCGCCCTTTCCGTAGATTGCGATCTGCCGCATGTGTGGTTCCTCTCCTCTGCGAGTGCCGCGTGGACGACACGGGGAGGTAGAGCAAGCGGCGTACCGGCCCGCGCACCGGCGCGCGGGGGGCGAAAGCGGACGTTCGGTGGGGGTGGCGCGGCGCTACGACGGGTCGAGCGTACGGAACCCGACAGCGCCGGGTGCGGAACCCGACGCGGCGCGCGCGGAACCCGACACGGCGGCGTCGGGATCCGACGCGCGGCGGCCCGCGCCGCGGCGCCGGTCGAGCGCGCCGAGGAGCGAGGTCAGGGCGAGGAGCGTCGACGCGAGCGCGCCCCACAGCGCCGCGAAGACCAGCCCGAAGGCGGTCAGCACGGCGAGCGGGGCGGCGAGGAGGGCGAGGAGGTCGAGCGTCGTCACGGTGGAGCGTCCGGCGGAGCCGGGCAGGTTACCTGCTAGAAGCGCTCCAAGGGAATGGCGTACTTGCGGACGCGGTAGCCGAGCTGGCGCACCGTCATGCCGAGGAGGCGCGCCGCCTTGGCCTGCACGTAGCCGCTGCGGGCGAGGGCCTGGGCGATCCGCTCCCGCTCGTCGGGGGGATCGGCAGGCGAGCCCACGGGCACTGGGTCACGGGTCACGGGAACGGCCAGGGCCACGGGTTCGGGTTCGGACGGAATGGTGGGAGCCGCCAGGAGCCGGACCGACTCGATGTGGCAGCCCGGCTGGCCGTGCCCCTCGTGGCAGGGCAGGTCGTCGCGCGTGACGAGCTCCTTGCCGCTCGAGACCACCACCCGCTCGATGCAGTTGCGCAGCTGCCGCACGTTGCCGCTCCAGCGGCACTCGCGCAGCGCTTCCACCGCGTCGGGCGCCAGCGCCACGCGGCGGCCGTTCTCCTCGTTGAGGACGCGCAGGAAGTGGCGGGCGAGGGGCTCCACGTCCTCCGGCCGGTCGCGCAGCGGCGGCAGCGCCACCGTCACCACGTTGAGCCGGTGGTAGAGGTCGAGCCGGAAGCTCCCCTCGCGCACCGCCGCCTCGAGGTCGCGGTTGGTGGCGGCCACGAGCCGCACGTCGACGGTCACCGGCCGGCGCCCGCCGAGCCGCTCGAACTGGCGCTCCTGCAGCACGCGCAGCAGCTTCACCTGGATGGCGGGCGGCAGCTCCCCCACCTCGTCGAGGAAGAGCGTGCCGCCGTCGGCCTGCTCGAACCGCCCCTTCACCGCCGCGCCGGCGCCGGTGAAGGCCCCCTTCTCGTGGCCGAAGAGCTCGCTCTCGACCAGGCTCTCCGGGATGGCGGCGCAGTTGAGCGCCACGAACGGCCGCTCGGCGCGCGGGCTCTGGTCGTGGATGGCGCGGGCGAAGACCTCCTTGCCCGTGCCGCTCTCGCCCCGCAGGAGCACCGTGGCCCGGCTCTGCGCCACGCGCGCCACCAGCTCCAGGATGTCGCGCATGCGAGCGCTCGCGGTGACGATGCCGGCGATGCGCGAGGGCTCGGGCGGCGGCTCGTCGTCGCGCGCCGGGCGCTGCAGCGGGTCCTGCAGGTGCGAGAGGCGCACGCGGGCGCCGACCATGGTCGCCACCATGGCGAGGAAGCGGACGTCGCGGTCGAAGGCGATCGGCTCCTCGCCGTGGCGCCGATCGACGGTGAGGACGCCGAGCGTGACCCGGCCGTCGCGGATGGGGACGCCCAGGAAGGCGCGCGGCTCCGCCTCGAGCCGGCGCCAGGAGCCGGTGCGGTTGAGGAAGAGCGGCTCCTGGCCGATGTCCGGCACCACCATCGCCATGCCGGTCTGGAAGATCCGGCCGATGATCCCCTCCCCCGGCCGCATCCGGCCGAGGATCCGCTCGTCGTCGCTCATCTCCGGCGCCGCCTCGACGAAGACCTCGCCGGTGACCGGGTCGAGCAGCGAGACGGTGCCGTTCTCCATGCCGAGCGTGAGCCGCAGCACGGAGAGGACGGTGGTGAACGCCTTGTTGATGTCCGACGACGAGGCGAGCACGCGGCTCACCTCGTACAGCGCCTCCAGCTCGAGGTCTGCCCGCCGCGCCATCACCGGGTGCTGGAGAGCAACCGCGGTGCCAGCCGCCGCGGTGGGCCAACCTGGCGTGATCCGGGGGCGTTCGCTCCGTCGAGGCGCCGCGCCGCCGCGCTTCCGCGCGCCCGCCTGCCCGGCCTCCGTGCAGCCTGCGCCGAGGCGGAGACCTCAGCGGCCCGAGGCGGGACCCGGCGCGTCGCCCGGCGGGATCTCCTCGCGCCTCGGCCCGGGGGCCGCGATGACGGCGCCGGTGAAGCCGAAGAAGAGGGCCGAGACGAGCGGGCTCGAGGTGATGGCGCAGGTGCCGGTCCGGCAGCCGACGAAGTGGGCGTAGGCCGCGCCGCCGATGGCGCCGGCCGCGGCGCCGTGGAGCGTGCGCCTGTGGCCGCCGAGCCAGCGGCTCGGGGTGGGGGCGGGCGGGGTGGCTGCGGTGTCGGGCGGCGTGGTCATCGGGGTCCTCGGGGATCTCGTGTGGCGAGTGGGAGCCTGCCAGGGGCTCGAGGGTTCCTCCTTCTCCCCCATCGGGGCGGGATAGGAGCTTGACCTTCGGTCCTCCTGTGACTTCATTCGTTACATGCCCCGCACCGCGCTCGGCGCCCTCGCGCTCCTCGTCGCCTGCTCCGGAGCGCCCGCGGCGCATCAGGCGGCCAGGCCCGATGCGCCGCCGGCCTGGGAGGCGGCCAACCCGCTCCGTCCGCTCCCCGAGCCGCCGCTCGGCAGCCCCGCCGACTTCGCGGCGACGCCCTGGGTCACGCCGCAGAAGGTGCGGCTCGGCCGCTGGCTCTTCTTCGACGCCCGGCTCTCGGCCGACGGCACCGTCTCCTGCGCCACCTGCCACCAGCCGCAGCACGCCTTCTCCGAGCCGACGCCCCACTCGAAGGGGATCCGCGGCCAGGAGGGGAAGCGCAAGGCGCCGCCCATCGTCAACGCCGCCTGGCCCGTCTACCCGGTCTTCTTCTGGGACGGCCGCGCCGCGAGCCTCGCCGAGCAGGCCAAGGGGCCGATGGTGAACCCCATCGAGATGGGGAACACGCACGCCGCCGTGGTGGCCACGCTCGCCCGGATCGACGGCTACCGCCCCTACTTCGCCGAGGCCTTCGGCGACGCGCGCGTCGACATCGACCGGGTGGCCGAGGCGATCGCCGCCTACGAGGCGACGCGCCTCTCGGGCAACTCGAAGGTCGACCGGTTCGACGCCGGCGACGAGGCGGCGCTCTCGGCGCGGGAGCGGCGCGGGCGCGACCTCTTCTTCGGGCGCGCGGCCTGCAACCAGTGCCACCTCGGCCCCAACCTCACCGACTCGAAGTTCCACAACCTGGGCATCGGCTGGCGCGAGCCGCGCCCCGGCCACCCGCTCGAGGCCGGCTTCGACGATCCGGGGCGCTACGCCGTCACGCACGTCGCGGCCGACCTCGGCGCCTTCAAGACCCCCTCGCTGCGCGACTGCTCCCGCCACGCGCCGTACATGCACGACGGCTCGGTGGCGACGCTGCGCGAGGCGGTGGCGCTCTACTGGCGCGCCGGCGTGCCGAACCCCTGGCTCTCGGAGCGGATGGACCTGGCCCGCTTCGCCCCCCCGGAGATCGACGACCTGGTCGCCTTCCTCGAGGCCCTCGACGGCGAGGGGTTCGAGGACGCGCCGCCGGCGCGCTTCCCCAGGTAGCCGGGCGGTCCTGGCGGACTGGCTGTCAGACCGCCCTGCCAGACTCCTCCCGTGCGCCGCTTCGTGACCCTCGACCTCGAGACCGTGCCCGACGAGGCGCTGGTGGACGCGGTCGACGGGCGGTCGGGCCTGCCCTACGCGGAGCAGCTGCAGCGCGTGGTGGCCGAGCGGCGCGCCCGCACCGGCGCGCGCAGCGACTTCCTCCCCCTCCCCTACCACCGGCCGGTGGCCGCCTGCCTGCTCGAGGCGGAGGAGGAGGGCGGGCTGCTCCGGGTGACCGACGTCGAGGCCTGGACCGACCGCAAGGAGCCGGAGGCGGCCTTCCTCGACCGGCTCTGGGCGCGGCTCGACGGCGCCGACGTGGTCACCTTCCACGGGCGCGGCTTCGACCTGCCGGTGCTGGAGCTCCGCTCGCTCAAGCTCGGCGTCCCCTCGCCCGCCTGGTTCCGGGGAGCCCGCCGCGACGGCGCGCGGCACCACGACGTGAAGGAGCTGCTCACCGCCCCCGGCTCGGGCGGCGCCGCGCCGCTCGACCTCTACGCCAAGCTGGTGGGCCTGCCGGGCAAGGAGGACGTGGCCGGCGCCGACGTGGCGGCCCTCTACGCGGCCGGTCACCTCGACCGGATCGCCGCCTACTGCATGACCGACGTGGTGCAGACCTTCCTGCTCCTGCTCCGCTTCCGGCTGGTCGAGGGCACGCTCACGCCCGACGGCTACGCCGAGAGCGCGCAGCTCGCGCGGGAGCGGCTGCCGGGGCTCTTCGCGCGGCGGCTCAGGGCGGGAGAGCGGGCGCCGCTCGACGGCTTCCTCGAGCGCTGCGCCCCGTACTTCGACGGGCAGCGCGAGCCGCTGCGGCGAGTGGCGCTCTAACCGGCTTCGCGGCTGGCGGGTGGCGTAGACCTACGCCACGTTGCGGGCGCTTCAACCGGGGCGCCAGGCCGGCTCGGCTCCGCCCTCGGGCGAGACCACGGGCGGCGCGGCGCCCACGAGCGCCGCCGCCTCGGCGGCGAGCCGGTTGGCGTCGGCGCGGGCCCAGCCCTCGCCCACCGCGGCGATCCGGCCGCCCTGCTCGACCAGGATCCAGGTCGGCGTCACCCGGACGCCGAGGGCGTCGGAGGCGGAATAGGGTGCGTCGTCCACGACCGCCCGCACCGCGCCGCCCCAGCCGCACCTCTCGGCGAAGCGTCGGGTCCGCTCGGCGTCGTCCTGGCAGACGGCGACGAGCGAGAGCCCCGGCACCGCCCCGAAGCGCGGCAGGAGGGGGCCGGCCACGGCCGTCCCCGGGCAGTCGTCCCGCGTGACGAAGAGGAGGACCGGCCCCTCGGCGGCGAGCGCGGCGAGGTCGGACGGGGCGCCCGTGGCGGCGTCCAGGAGCGTGGCGGCGGGGAGCTTCGATCCGGGGGTCGGGGGCATTGGGGTGATCCTTCCAGCCGCCCGCGGCGCGCGCCACCCTCCGGGCCTCCCGGGCGGGAGGCCGGCGCACCAGCGGGCCGGCGCGGCGGGCGGCCACCGCGATCTCGCGGCGACCGCCCAGCGGCCAGGGTCCAGCGCCAGGCGGCTAGACCGTCTTCTTGGCGCGGCGCTTCCGCTTGATCGACAGGCTGCGCTTCCGCTTCACCTGGATGCGCTTCGTCTTGCTGCGGTTCGTCGCCTTCCGCTTCGAGCGGTTGCCCTTCGTGGCGGCCATGGGGTGCTCCTCCTCTGGGGTTGAAAGGGGCGGGACTCTACTCCAGCCAGTCCCGGTCCCGAAGCTTCTTCGGCAGGTACTCCTCGGTGATGAAGCTGATGCCGCGGCGGCTGAGCGCCTCGAGCTCGAACTTCACGCCCGAGCGGACCATCTCCTGGATCTCCCGCTGCCACTGCTTCTCGGCGAACCACGGGTAGGCGAGCATCTGCTTGGCGCGCGCCACGTCGCCGTCGTCCATCTTGATGGCCACGTTCGAGGGCAGCTTGTACTTGTCCTTGTCGAACGAGGACAACCCCACGAAGCGCGCCGACGGCACGGCCATGCGCATCGACTCGTAGGCCAGGTTGATGGAGCCCTGCTTCATCACCGAGTAGATGTAGAAGCCCCACGGGTCGTTGTCGACGAGCACGTAGACCGGCAGCTTCAGCTCGGCGTGGAGCCGCTGCACCATGCGCCGCACGCCGCGCGGCGGCTGGCCTCCGCCCTGGATGATGATGCAGCGCTCGCGCCGCCAGAACTTGTCCTCGTTGAAGCGGCTCCAGACGGCGTCCTTCTCGATGAGGAGGATGTAGCGCGCCTCGTGCTTGCCGAACTGGACGACGTTCTCCTCGACGATGGAGGGCACCGCCCAGCCGCCCGAGCCCATGCGCCTGAGGTCGATGGTGTCGCCCGAGTCGCGGATGGTGACGGGGCCGACCATCGAGCCCTTGCGCGAGGCGAAGAGGTGCAGCTCCTCGCGCAGCGCGTCGAGGGCCACCTCCAGGTCCTCGATGATGGGGTCCGACTCGTCCTGCTCCTCGAAGGTGTTCTGCCGCGTGTCGCCGATGGTGTGCTTGGTGATGTAGTAGAGGTCGCGGATGCTGGTGGTCTTGCCCGACTCGACCAGCTCCTTGCAGGCGTCCGACACCAGGAACGTCTGCATGAACTTCTTGGCCATCGCCACGTTGAAGAAGTAGCGCTTCTGCTTCTGCTTGCCGAGCTGCACCACGCCCTTCTTCTCGTCGAAGTGGACGTTGGCGAGCGAGCGGATGGGGATCTCGACGAAGGGGTTCTGCCGCCCCTTCACGGTCTTCAGCACCGCCTCGGCGAGCTTCTCGATCTTGGCGGTGGTCTTCTTGGAGACGGCGTCCAGGCGGGCCATGGCTACTCCTGCTCCTCGTCACGGCGGCGCGGGCGCTTGGCCACCTTCTCGCTCGCCTCGTCCAGCTTGGCGTCCTCGTCGGCCAGGTCGGCCTCGGTCACCTGCTCGGCCACGCGCATGAAGTCGCGCTTGATGGCGTCGCGGCTCTTGCCGGTGATCTTGTGGATCGCGCCGGCCACCTCCTCGATGTAGAGCTCGAAGATGGAGCGGCGCTGCGCCTGGTAGTCGGCGTGCTGCTTCTTGCGGATGTGGGTGGCGAGCTTGCGCCCGCACTCCTGCGCGGCGAGCTGGATCTCCCGGACGATCTCCGGGTAGTGGGCCAGCGCCTCCTTGGCCTCGCTGGTGAACGGCACCCAGACCGAGGCGATGTGGACGAGGAGCGCCATCGGCCCGACCGGCAGCGAGCCCTTGGGCTGCGAGAGCAGGTAGTTCCGCCAGTCGGTCTTGACGATGGCCTCGGTCATGCCGCAGGCGCCGCGCTGGAAGAGGAGCGGCACGCGGTTGGCGAAGCGGAAGAGCTCGATGGTCTTGTCGGCCGGCCAGGAGCCGCCGTAGGCGAGCCCGACCTCCACCTGGAACGGGTTGCCGCGGTAGACCCGGGGCGGCCGCGTCACGGTGGCGATGAAGTAGTTGTGCCCCTTGATCTTCTCGACCCCCTCCTCCGGCGGCGCGTCGGGCACCTCCGGGGCGGCGTCGCGGGCGGCCTTCTCCTTCCTCGAGGCCTTCTTCTTGGCGGCGTGGTCGAGGTCGAGCTGGCCGTCGTCGTCCGCCTCCGGCCCCTCGCTCTCGATGACGTTGAGGAAGGAGACCAGGCCGCGCCGCATCAGCTCGTCGCCGATGGGCGAGAGGCAGTTGGTGGGCGGCGCCATGATCTTCGTCGCCTGCAGCGCCTTGTGCAGCCTGTCGGCGAGCACGCGGTCCTCGCCGATCTCGCGGGGGCGCAGCCGCTCCTTGATGCCGGCGTTCTTCAGGATCGCGCCGGCCACGGTGGGCGAGACGCGGCTGAAGGCGGTCTGCAGGAAGCCCTTCACGTCGTGGCTCTTCGACTCGGCCGCCATGAGCATGAGGGCGCCGAGCTCGACGCCGTGCGGGTGCGGCTTGATCTCGAGCGCCTCCTTGGGCAGCTCCTCGGTGGCGCGCGGGAAGGAGATCTTCTCCTGGCGCGGCCGCAGGTAGTGGACGCAGGCGTGCGGGTTGGAGAGCGCCGTGTGCTCCACGTAGCGGCTCACGAAGCGCTGGCCCGCCTGCCAGTTGGCCACGATCTCGAGCTCGATGCGGGTGCCGTGCTCCTGGTGCCAGTCGGCCACCTCGCGGTCCTCGGTGACCACCGGGTTGTTCTTCCGGGTGTCGATCTGGATCTCGAAGTAGTGGGCCGGCTTGCCCTTGCCGGTGCGCGAGGTGACGCGGATGGGCTGGCCGGTGGTGAGCTGGCCGTACATGGCGGCCGCCGAGATGCCGATGCCCTGCTGGCCGCGCGACTGCTTCAGCCGGTGGAACTTGGACCCGTAGAGCAGCTTGCCGAAGATCTTGGGCACCTGGGCCTTGACGATGCCCGGGCCGTTGTCCTCCACCACCACCACGAAGCGCCCCTCGCCCTTGGTGAGCTCCCCCTCGCCCCTGGCGTTCAGCCCCAGGTCGCGCACCTCGATGGTGAGCTCGGGGAGGATGCCGGCCTCCTCGCAGGCGTCGAGCGAGTTGTCGACCGCCTCCTTGATGGTGGTGAGGAGCGCCTTCGACGGGTTGTCGAAGCCGAGGAGGTGGCGGTTCTTGGTGAAGAACTCCGAGATGGAGATCTCGCGCTGCTTCTGCGCCATCTGCTCGGCGGTGGCGCGCCGCCTCGGCGCCTTCTCCGCCGGCGCCGCCTCGGCCTCCGCCTCGGCGATGGCCGGCAGCTCCGGCTCGGGCGCCGGGGCCGGCCGGGCGCGGCCACGCACCGGCGCCTTGCCGCCCTTCGCCGCGGGCGCCGCCTTGGTTGTCGCCGGCTTGGCAGGCGCCGCCTTCGCGCCGCGAGCGCTCCCCCTGGCCGCCGGGGGCGCCACGTCCATGAGCGAGAGCTGCCGCTCCGCCTTCGCCGGCCCCTTCCCCACCTTCGCCGCCGCCTTCTTCGCCGCCATCTTGAAGAGCCCTCAACCTCGCGATATCGACCGGTTTCGCCATAGCACGCCCCACCCCGGCGCGCGAGAAACCGGCGTAGGGATTGACCTTTGCCGGCGAGTGGTTACAGAGGCTCCATGCCCTTCGATCCCGACCGCGTGAAGCACAACCCCGCCCCGCCGCCCCCGTCCGGGCCGTCGATGCCGGCCGTGCCCGGCTCGGGCCGCAACTACGCCCGCACCGCCGTCCTCATGGCAGCGCTCGTCGGCCTCTTGGCCATGGGCGGCGCCCTGGCCGGCGGCCCGCGCGGCATGCTGCTCTTCGGCGGCATCGGCCTCGTCTTCAACTTCCTGTCCTACTGGTTCAGCGACAAGATCGCGCTCGCCATGAACGGCGCCCGCGCCGTGACGCAGGCCGAGCAGCCGGAGCTCTACGCCATCGTCGAGAAGCTGACGCGGCGCGCCGGCCTGCCCATGCCGGCCATCTACGTCATCCCCACCGACACGCCCAACGCCTTCGCCACCGGGCGCAACCCGGAGCACGCGGCGGTGGCGGTCACCGAGGGGATCATGCGCCTCCTCGACCGGCGCCAGCTCGAGGGCGTGCTGGCGCACGAGCTCTCGCACGTCGCCAACCGCGACATCCTCATCGCCACCATGGCCGCGATGATCGCGGGGCTCATCAGCGGCGTGGGCTACATGATGCGCTGGGGCGCCATCCTGGGCGGCCAGCGCGGCGACCGCGAGGGAGGGCCGAGCGGCCTCGAGCTGCTCGCCTGGGCCATCCTCGCCCCCATCATCGCCCTCCTGCTCCAGCTGGCCGTGTCTCGCTCGCGCGAGTACGGCGCCGACGCCACCGGGGCGGCGCTGGTGGGCGATCCCGAGCCCCTGGCCCAGGCGCTGCTCAAGCTGGAGCACGGCAACGACGTGCTGCCCTACGACCGGGCCGGCCCGGCCACCGCCCACCTCTTCATCGTCAACCCGCTGCGCGGCGGCGCGGCCAAGCTCATGTCGCTCTTCTCGACCCACCCGCCCATCGAGGAGCGGGTGGCCCGGCTGCGGGCGCTGCGGGGCGCGCCGCGGTACGCCTGAGGAGGGTTTGGCGCCGTCGGCAGCAGGTCAGGTCCCGCAGCTCGTCGCGCCGCCCGTGGCGACCACGGTGAACGGCTTCTCCACCGGCGTGGGGCTCGAGGGATCCGACACGAGGATGGTGTAGTTCCCCGGCCCCGGCGCCGTGAAGGTGCAGGTGACGCCGTTGGTGAGGCAGGACGGGGGGCAGCTGCTCGCCGACTGGCAGGCCTGCACGACGGCGTCGAGCTGGATGATGCGGTCGCCGGCCGGCGGGATCACCGTGCACTCGGGCGCCGTCTGGTTGCAGCTCGGGCAGATCTTGAGCTGCACCGAGACCGTGGTGTTGGCAGCCATGTTCGGGCAGGTCGGCACCGCGTTCGGATCGTTCGCGAGCCCCGGGTTCTCGGTCGGGCACTTGTCGTTGCAGCCGGTGAAGGCGAAGGGCGCGGCGAGGCCGAGCGCGAGGGCGGTTGCGACGGCGAGGCGGCGGGCGGGGCGGGTCATGGCGTGCTCCTGGGGGCGCCGCTTCGTCACGGCGTGAGCACGATCTTCCCGAACTGGGCGCGGTCCGCAAGCGGCGCCTGCGCCGCCCGGTCAGAAGGGTGGGACCGGGTTGCCGTCGAAGAACTGCGCGGCGCAGATGACGGCCCCCGTGCCGGCGTTGGTCCGGTCGGCGGCGGTGGTGCGCGTCAGGCAGCCATAGAAGCAGCCCTGCGGCGAGCAGAGCCCCGGGTCGTTCGGCAGGTAGACGAACTCCTGGATGCAGATCGGCTCGGTGTAGGCGGCCGGCGCGCCGGGGCAGGTGTCGCCCGCGATGGGCGGCGGCGACGAGGCGGGGCACGACTCCGCCTTGGCGCTGCCGACCAGGAGCTGCTCCGCCTGGAGCACGGTCTTGCCGACGAGCGTCCCGCAGACGCTCCGGCGCTGCTCGAAGAGCTCGCGCTCCTTCGACTTGCCGCAGCCGAGCGCCAGGAGCGCGGCGGCGAGGAGCAGGACCCGGCGGGACATGCACGGAGCGTAGCCGCGCGCCGCGGGCCTTGCCAGCGGGCCCGCGGGGCGGGTACACCCACCTCGGGGGCGTCGACGGAGGGCCATGCTGGCGATCGAGACGGTGGCCGTGCTCGGGACGGGCGACGTGGCGCACACCTGCGCCATCCTCGCGTCGCTGGCCGGGTGCGCCGTCCGCTTCCACCACCCGGCGCCGGACGCCCTCGACCGGGCCTTCGAGGCCATCCGGTTCCGGGTCGACCTGGCCATCGAGCGCGGGCAGCTGACCCGGGCCGACCGGCAGCGGATCCTGGACGGCATCCTCTTCACCCCCGACCTGGAGGAGGCGGTGACGAGCGCCGACCTGGTGGCCGGGCTGGAGCCGGGCGCCGCCTCGATCCTGGCCGGCGCCGCCGGGCTCATCCGGGCCACCGCCGCGCTCGCCACGCCCGGGATCGCCCCCGCCGCCGCCCTCGCCGACCGGGTGCCGCAGCCGGGGCGCGTGCTGGCGCTCGAGCTGGACGAGGGGCACGGCTTCACGCGCCTCGGGTTCAGGGCGGCGCCTCACACCTCCGGTCACACGCTGGCGGGCGCCGAGGCCTTCGCGGCGCGCGTCAACGCGCGCGGGAGCCACGAGGCGTGATCGTCCGGATCGACGTCATCCCCATCGTCCTCGAGGCGCGGCGCGTCGTCATCGCCGAGGTGATCGGCGGCTACCACGGCCAGGCCGGCCTGGGGCGCTGGTGGCTCCCCTCGGCCGTCCTCGGCGACGGCGAACAGCCGGGCGAGAAGGCGATCGAGCTCGTCCGCGCGCAGCTCGGGCTCGAGCTGGAGGGGGTGGTGGTGGTCGGGACCCGCGCCGCGTCGGTGGGCGGCGAGCCGCACCTGGCGCTGGTGATGGCGGGCGCCGTGGCCGGCGGCGAGCCCGAACCGCACCACCCGGTGAGCGGCTTCGCGGCCCGCACCCTCGCCGAGCTGCCGGACCAGACCGGGTTCTGGCACCGCGACGAGATCGCGCTCCTCGTCTCGCGCTACGAGCGGCTGCGCGGCTGAGCCGCGTCGCACCGCGGGGCCGCACCCCGTCGAGGGCGCCCGCACCCCGAAGCGCCTTGCCCGCCCGCGTCCCGCGGGCTAGGCACACCGCCATGACCGCTCCTCTCATCGCGATGCTGCTCGGCGCCACCTCCCTCAAGGTGGGCGACAAGGCCCCCGACTTCACCCTGCTCGACCAGGACGGCAAGGCGGTGACCCTCTCCGCCGCGCTCAAGAACGGGCCGGTGATCCTGGCCTTCTACCCGAAGGCCTTCACCCCTGGCTGCACCCGCCAGAACTCCAACTTCCGCGACAAGTACGCCGAGGTGGAGAAGAAGGGCGCGCAGGTCTTCGGCGTCTCCGTCGACCCGGTCGAGACGCAGAAGAAGTTCAAGGACGAGTACAAGCTCCCCTACCCGCTCCTCTCGGATCCGGGCGGCAAGGTGGCGAAGCAGTACTCCGGCACCATGCCGGTGGTGGGCGTCGCCAACCGGGCCAACTTCGTCATCGGGGAGGACGGCACCATCGCCCAGATCGTCGAGGGGAGCGACGCCATCGACCCCAACTCGGCCATCGCCTCGTGCCCGCTGCGCAAGAAGGGCGCCTGATCGTGGGGCTCCTCGCCACGCTCGTCGACCAGCTGCGCCGCCGCCTGCTGGGCGTCTCGCCCGAGGAGATCCGCTACACCTTCGAGGACGTCCGGCGCGAGCTGCGCGCCACCCGCGCCGAGCTCGGGGCCGAGATCGCCGCGCTGCGCGCCGAGGTCGAGGCGCGCGGCCACGGCGAGGACCGGGTGCGCGGGCCGGAGACGCCGGTCGCCGAGGCGTAGCCTACAGGTTCGACACGCAGACGCAGCTGCCGCCGTTGCACCCGAGGTTGTGGTTGGCCGCGTCGGCGCAGTAGCCGCCGCAGCAGTTGTCGCTGGGGGTGCAGCCGGCCCCGACCGCGAGGCAGGCCACCGGCGGCACCTCGCAGGTGCAGGTGGTGTCGGTCGCCGCGCAGGGCTGGAGCACGTTGCCCGCGCCGAACACGTAGCAGCCGAGCCCGCTGCAGCAGGTGCTGGCCGTGGTGCAGTGGAGCGCCTGCGCCGTGCAGGTCTGCGGCGCGGTGCAGACGCCGGCGGTGCAGGTGTCGCCCGCCGTGCAGCACGGGACCGTGGCCGAGCAGGCCTGGCTGGTGGCGGCGCAGACGCTCTGCGCCGCGCCGCACGTGCCGCTCGTGGCGCCCGGCGGGATGTTGCAGCCGAGGCCGGCGCAGCAGTCGCCGTTCACGGTGCAGCTGCCGCCCGTGCCGATGCAGGGGGCCTGGCAGACGCCGCCCGAGCAGCTGCCGGAGCAGCAGTCGGTGGCCGCCGTGCAGGCGGCGCCGTTCGCCTTGCAGGTCGCCGGCGCCGCGCACTTGAAGGTGCTCGTCGCCGCGTCGAGGGCGCAGGAGTCCGGGGCGCAGCAGGAGGTGTCGTCCGCGCCGCTGCAGGCGGCGCCGGTCGACTTGCAGGCCGACTGCGCGGCGCAGCGGAGCACGCCGTCCGTGCCCGGCACGCAGGGGGCGAAGTTGCAGCACTGGTCGCGGAACTGGCAGACGTTGTTCGGCTGGATGCAGCAGGCCGGGTTGGAGGCGTCGTAGCCGGTGGGGCAGCTGCTCGAGCCGCCGCCGAAGCAGCGCGGGATGCCGTTCGCGTCGGCCTTGCAGACCGCCTTCTTGCCGTCGCAGCAGTTCTGCGAGGCGTTCACGTCCACCACCACCGTGCCGTTGAGCACCGAGGCGCCGCAGATGTTGCCGGGCGGGTTGCAGGCCGTGCCGTTGTTGCAGCGGTGGTCGGTGGCGCCGCAGACGACGCCGTACGGGCTGGCGCCGCCGGTGGTGCTGCTGCCGCCGCAGCAGGCCGGGTCGCCGGTGCAGTAGTCGCCGGTCATGCGGCAGCCGCTGGCCGGCTGGCAGACCTTGGCGCCGCCGCCGATGTCCTGGCACAGGCGCGTGCAGCAGTTGGAGGCGCCGCTGCAGGGGTTGCCGTCCTGCACGCAGGCGCCCGGCGGGCGGTAGCAGCGACCCGGCAGGCCCGGCGCGTCCTGGTTGCACATGCCGGAGCAGCAGTCCTGGTTCCGATCGCAGATGTCGCCGTAGGCGTGGCAGGCGGCCGCGGGGGTGCAGACCCCGCCCTGGCAGTTCGTCGAGCAGCAGTCGGTCGGCGCCGCGCAGGCGTTGCCGAGCGTGGTGCAGGTGAAGTTGGTGCCGCTCGCCGAGACGGCCGCGCAGGCGCCGCCGGTGCAGGTGCCGGAGCAGCAGTCCGCCGCCGAGGTGCAGGCCACGCCGACCGACTTGCAGGCCGCGCCGCCGCAGACACCGCCAGTGCAGTCGAGCGAGCAGCACTCGCCACCGCCGGTGCAGGCCTGGCCGGCCGCCTTGCAGAAGGTGGTCGAGGTGCACGCGCCGGAGGCGCAGGCGAGCGAGCAGCACTCGGAGCCGGCGCTGCAGGCCTGGCCGGAAGGCTTACACGTGGGCGCGGGCGGCGTGGCGCAGGCGCCCGAGGCGTTGCAGTAGCCGGTGCAGCACTGGGCCGGCGCGGCCTGCGAGCAGGCGGCGGCCGCGGCCAGGCACTGGCCGGCCGGCTCGGTGCAGAGCCCGTTCTGGCAGCTGTTGGTGCAGCAGTCGGCGCCGCTGGTGCAGGCGAGCCCCACGTTGCGGCAGGTGGCCGGCGAGACGCACTTGCTGGCGGCGCAGGCGCCGGAGCAGCAGTCGCCGGGGACCGCGCAGGCGGCGCCGAGGACGGTGCAGGTGGCCGGCGAGGCGCACTTCCCGGCCGTGCAGAGGCCGGTGCAGCAGTCGGCCCCGGCGGCGCAGACGTCGCCGTTCGGCTTGCAGGTGGCGACGGTGGCGCACAGGCCGCTGGTGCAGGCGCCGCCGCAGCACTCGCCCGCGCCCGTGCAGGCGACGCCGTTCGCCTTGCAGGCCACCGGCGCGTCGGCGCAGAGGCCGGCGGTGCAGGTGCCGGTGCAGCAGTCGGTCCCCGAGGTGCAGGCGAGCCCCTTGGCGGTGCAGGTGGGCGGCGTGGCGCAGGCGCCCGAGATGCAGGCGTTGGTGCAGCACTCGGAGGCGAGGGTGCAGGCGATGCCGTTCGCCTTGCACGCCGGCGGCGTGCCGCAGGCGCCGGAGACGCAGGACCCGGTGCAGCACTCGCCGCCCGCGGCGCAGGCGAGGCCGTCCGCCTTGCAGGTCGGCGGCGTGATGCAGGCGCCGGCCGTGCAGGTGCCGGAGCAGCACTCGCTGGCCGCGGCGCAGGCCTGGGTGTCCGTCTTGCAGCTCGCGGCGGCGGCGCAGAACCCGTTGCTGCAGATGCCGGTGCAGCACTCCGTCCCGGCGGCGCAGGCGAGGCCGGTGGCGGCGCAGGTCGGCGCCGGATTGGCGCAGAGGCCGCCGCTGCAGGTGCCGGTGCAGCAGTCGGCGGGCGCGCTGCACGCCACCCCGACCGACTTGCACCCCGCCGCCGGCTTGCCCCCGCCGCTGCAGGCGGCGAGCGACAGGGCGAGGAGACAGGCGGTGACCAGTGGTCCGCGGGTGCGCATGGTGTGTGGCTCCGAGTCGGCGGGGACGCCGCCATGGAACCACGCCGCGCGTACCGTGTCGACGGTACATCCACCTACACCGGCGCAGAGTCCGTGCCCGGCTCCTCCACGATCACTCGGCGTACCACCGCCTCGCCGCCGTCCACCTGGAGCCGCTCGCCCACCCTCCAGTGGGCGCGCCTCAGGTAGCCGAGCCCGAGCCGCCCCTCGGGCGTCTCGGCGGCGCTGGTGACGAGGCCCACCTCGACCCCGCCGGCGCGGAGCGGAGCGCCCGGGCCGGCGCCCGCGGGCAGCTCGAGCTGCACCAGCCCCTTCTGCAGGTGGCCGCGGGCGGTGGCGCGCAGCACCACCTCCTGCCCGATGTAGCACCCCTTGTCGAAGGCGATGCCGGCGCGCGTGAGGCCGGCCTCCATCGGCAGCCGCGTCGCGTCCATGTCGTGGCCGAAGCGGGCGAAGCCGCCGAGGATCCGCAGCACCTCGAGGTCGCCCTCCTCGAGCGGCGCCGCGCCCGCCTCGACGAGCGCGGCGCGCCAGGCCTCGGCCTCGTCCGAGGGCAGCACCACGTCCACCGCGGCGAGCCCGCGCCGGCCGTTCGCGAGCACCGGCGCGCCCGGCGCCCGCCCGGCGGCCGTGGCGGCGGCCTCGGGCCCGAGCAGCGGCACCACCCGGTGCGTCGCCGAGCGATCCTCGAAGGTGACGTCGTCCATGATGACGAGCTTCTCGAGCTGCGCCAGCGCCGCGGGCGCGGCCTGCGGATCGAGGTCGAGGAGCACGCCGTCGGCCTCGACGAGCAGGTGCCCCTCGCCGAGCAGGTGGCCCTTGGCGTCCAGGAAGCAGGCGTAGGCCCCCTGCCCCGGCGCGAGCGGGTTCACCGCCTGCGTCGACATGCGGTGCAGGTAGTCGCGGGCGTCCTTGCCGGTGGCGCGCCAGAGGGCGCGGCGCTGCACCGGCCCCACGCCGAGGCGGGCGCGGGCGGCGGCGATCCGGTCGAGCGAGGTCGTCGTCATGGGCGCGAATCGTAACGGCGGGGCGCGGGCGGGACAACGGCGGCGCGGGCGCCAAGGCGCTCAGCGCGCGAGCCGCTCCATGGCCCAGGCGGCGGCCACCCGCACCCCTTCGTGCGTGCTGTCGAGGTGGGGCAGGACGAGCGGCGCCCAGCGCGCCTCGCCGCTCCGGCCGGCGAGCAGGATGGCGTTGCGCAGCAGCCCGTCGTAGCGGGCGCGGGCGAGCGCCGTGCCGTGGAAGCGGCGGGCGTACTCGGCCTCGGAGAGCGTCAGCATGCCCTCCAGCCCGAGCGCCGACTGCCCCTCGCGCGGCAGCAGCTCCGGATCGGACGAGGGCGGCACGTCGTGGTTCCAGGGGCAGCAGGTCTGGCAGTCGTCGCAGCCGAAGATCCAGCCGCCCAGCCGGCCGGCCATCGGGTCGGGGATGGGACCGCGCCGCTCGATGGTCCAGAAGGAGAGGCAGCGGCGCGCGTCGACCACGCCCGGCGCCACGATGGCCCGCGTCGGGCACGCCGGCAGGCAGGCCTCGCAGGTGCCGCAGCGCTCCGGGTGCGGCGGGTCCGGCTCGAGGTCGCGATCGACGAGCACCGTGGCGAGCAGCACCCAGGAGCCGTGGCGCGGCGTGATGAGGCAGCCGTTCTTGCCGACCCAGCCGATGCCGGCCCGCTCGGCCCAGGCCTTCTCCATCACCGGCGCCACGTCGGCCGAGGCGAAGGTGCGCGCCTCCGGGTCGCGCGCGACCAGCTCGGCCACCAGCGCCTTGAGCTTCTTCTTCATGACCGCGTGGTAGTCGCGGCCGCGCGCGTAGCGGGCCACCGCCCCCTCGCCGGGCGACGGCGGCGGCCGCTCGGCGGTGCGGTAGGAGAGCGCCAGCGCCACGACGCTCCGCACGCCGGGCAGGAGCCGGGAGGGATCGAGCCGCTCCTCCCGCTGCGTCCGCAGCCAGGCCATGTCGGCCTCGAGGCCCCCGGCGAGCACGCGGTCGAGGTGGCGGGGGTCGAGCGGCCCGGC